>NZ_RIBZ01000304.1:0-32665 GCF_003721215.1 Streptomyces botrytidirepellens | reverse complement strand
GTCCCGGTCGGCATGACCGGGACCGCCGCGCGCGGACGTACGGGAGCGAACGGGAGCGCTCAGAGGCGCTCGGGCGTCCGGATGCCCAGCAGGGACATGCCCTGCCGCAGCGTGCGGGCGGTCAGGTCGCACAGGAAGAGCCGGTTCTCGACCTGGGCCGGGCCGTCCTCCGCCTTCAGGACCGGGCACTGGTCGTAGAAGGTCGTGAAGTGGGAGGCCAGCTGGTAGAGGTACGCGGCCAGCTTGTGCGGCTCGTACGACGCGGACACCTCGGCCAGCGTCTCCGCGAACTGGTCCACGTGGAGGCCCAGCGCCCGCTCGGCGGGGGCCAGCGGCAGCTCCGGGTGGGGCGCCGGGGACTGCGCCTCGCCGGCGCGGCGCAGGATCGACTGGATGCGGGCGTACGCGTACTGGAGGTAGACCGAGGTGTCGCCGTTGAGCGAGACCATCTGGTCGAGGTCGAACTTGTAGTCGCGGGAGGCGGAGGTGGACAGGTCGGCGTACTTCACCGCGCCGATGCCCACCTGGCCGCCGCGCTCCTGGATCTCCGCCTCCGTGAGGCCGAGCTTCTCGCTCTTCTCCCGGACCACGGCCGCGGCCCGCTCGGTGGCCTCGTCCAGCAGGTCCTCCAGCCGGACCGTCTCGCCCTCACGCGTCTTGAACGGCTTGCCGTCCTTGCCGAGGACCGTGCCGAAGGCGAGCTGGACGGCGTGCACCTTCTCGTTCAGCCAGCCGATCCGGCGGGCGGTCTCGAAGACCATCTTGAAGTGCAGCGACTGCCGGGCGTCCACCACATACAGCAGGGTGTCGGCCTGGAGGTTCTGCACCCGGTCGCGGATCGCGGACAGGTCGGTGGCCGCGTAGCCGAAGCCGCCGTCGGACTTCTGGACGATCAGCGGCACCGGGTTGCCGTCCGGGCCCTTGACGTCGTCGAAGAAGACGCACAGCGCGCCCTCGGAGCGGACCGCGACGCCGGACTCCTCCAGCAGGCGGCAGGTCTCGGCCAGCATGTCGTTGTATCCGGACTCGCCGACCACGTCGGGGTCATGGACCTCGATGTCGAGCTTGTCGAAGACCGAGTAGAAGTAGATCTTCGACTCGTCCACGAACTTCCGCCACAGGGCGATCGTCTGCTCGTCCCCGGCCTGGAGGTCCACCACCCGCCGCCGGGAGCGCTCCTTGAACTCCGCGTCGGAGTCGAAGAGCGCGCGCGCCGCCTTGTAGAGCCGGTTCAGATTGGACATCGCCTCTTCGCCGGAGGCGGCGTCCTTGTGGTCCAGCTCGTGGGGATGCTCGATCAGGTACTGGATGAGCATGCCGAACTGGGTGCCCCAGTCGCCGATGTGATGGCGCCGGATCACCTTCTCGCCGGTGAACTCAAGGATCTTGACCACCGCGTCGCCGATCACCGCCGAGCGCAGATGGCCGACGTGCATCTCCTTCGCCACGTTCGGCTGGGCGTAGTCGATCACGGTCGTGCCCGCGTCCGCCGCGAACGGGATGCCGAGCCGGTCGTCGGCGGCGCGCGCGGCGAGGGTCGCGGTGATGGCCGAGTCCGCGACGGTGATGTTGAGGAAGCCGGGGCCGGAGACCTCGATGTCGGCGATCACCGAGTCGGGGTCGGCGGAGGACGGGGCGACCGGGAGGCGCTCCACGACCTTGGCCGCCAGCTCGCGCGGATTCCCCTTCAGCTGCTTCGCCAGCGCCAGCATCCCGTTGGCCTGGAAGTCGGCCCTGTCGCTTCGTCGCAGCAGCGGGTCCGCGGAACCGGCCTCCGGCAGGGCAGCCGTGAGGGCGTTCGCGACGCGCTGGTGGACCGAAGCGGCAAGGGAGGGGACCGAGGCCATGGGTGAGGTGCCGTTCCTATAGAGGGCTGGGTTACCAATCTGGCCACCCCAGTATTTCACGGGCCGTCCAACCCTTTCTCCGGGCTGTGGGCGGCTGTGGATAACTCCGGATGGGGATGACGACAACCTGTGGGCAACCCCGGAGGGCCCTCCTCCGTCTGGGACAATGGTCGGTGCCATGACCGCAAGGAAGGAAGTGCCGACCGTGGCTCAGAGCACCGAGACCGACTGGGTCTCCCGATTCGCCGACGAGGTCATTGCCGAGGCGGAGCGACGCGCGCCCGGCAAACCGATCGTCTGCGCCTCGGGCCTCAGCCCGTCCGGCCCGATCCACCTCGGCAACCTGCGCGAGGTCATGACTCCGCACCTGGTCGCCGACGAGATCCGGCGCCGGGGATACGACTGCGTCCACATCCTGTCCTGGGACGACTACGACCGGTACCGGAAGGTCCCGGCCGGGGTCGACCCGTCCTGGTCCGAGCACATCGGCAAGCCGCTGACCTCCGTCCCGGCCCCGCCCGGATCCTCGTACGCGAACTGGGCCGAGCACTTCAAGGCGCCGATGATCGAGGCGCTGAGCGCGATGGGCATCGAGTTCCACGGCATCAGCCAGACCGAGAAGTACACCTCGGGTGCCTACCGCGAGCAGATCCTGCACGCGATGCACCACCGCGAGCAGATCGACGCCGTCCTCGACCGGTACCGCACGAAGGACAAGCCGGGCGCGAAGGACGCGAAGAAGCAGCAGAAGCCGGTCGACGAGGCCGAGCTGGAGGCCGCCGAGGGCTCGGGCGCGGCCGCCGAGGACGACGGCAGCGCGGGCGGCGCCGGGTACTACCCGTACAAGCCGTACTGCTCGGTCTGCGAGCGCGATCTGACGACCGTGACCTCGTACGACGACAAGACCACCGAGCTGACCTACACCTGCGCCTGCGGCCACGGCGAGACCGTGCTGCTCAGCGAGCACAACCGCGGCAAGCTGGTCTGGAAGGTCGACTGGCCGATGCGCTGGGCGTACGAGGGCGTCGTCTTCGAGCCCTCCGGCGTCGACCACTCCTCGCCCGGCTCCTCGTTCGTGGTGGGCGGGCAGATCGTGCGCGAGGTCTTCGGCGGGGACCAGCCGATCGGCCCGATGTACGCGTTCGTCGGCATCAGCGGCATGGCCAAGATGTCCTCCTCCAAGGGCGGCGTGCCGACCCCGGCAGACGCGCTGGAGATCATGGAGGCGCCGCTGCTGCGCTGGCTGTACGCCCGCCGTCGGCCGAACCAGTCCTTCAAGATCGCCTTCGACCAGGAGATCCAGCGCACCTACGACGAGTGGGACGCCCTGGAGCGCAAGATCAACGACGGTTCGGCGCAGCCCGCGGACGCCGCCGCGTACAGCCGGGCGACCCGCACGGCCGGCGGTGAGCTGCCCCGCACCCCGCGCCCGCTGCCGTACCGGATGCTCGCCTCCGTGGTGGACATCACCACCGGGCACGACGAGCAGACGCTGCGCATCCTCGGCGAGCTGGACCCGGCGAACCCGGTGACGTCCCTGGACGAGACCCGGCCGCGGCTCGACCGGGCCGAGCGCTGGATCACCACCCAGGTCCCGGCCGAGCAGCGCACCCGGGTCCGGGACGAGCCGGACACCGAGCTGCTGGCCTCGCTCGGCGAGACCGAGCGCGAGTCGCTGCGGCTGCTGCTCGACGGGCTGGACGAGCACTGGTCGCTCGACGGGCTGACGACGCTGGTCTACGGCGTGCCGAAGCTCCAGGCGGGGCTGTCGGCGGACGCCAAGCCGACGCCGGAGCTGAAGGTCGCCCAGCGGGCGTTCTTCGCGCTGCTCTACCAGCTGCTGGTCGGGCGGGACACCGGGCCGCGGCTGCCCACCCTGCTGCTCGCGGTGGGGGCGGACCGGGTGCGCAAGCTGCTCGCGGCCTGAGCCGGACGGCGGTGACGGCTGAGCCGGGCGGGCCGCGTGCCCGCCCGGCTCGCACGTTCATGAGGTGTTACGGAGTGTGCTCCACCTGCATCTCCATGCGGTGGCGCTCCTTGAAGTCGGTCACGTAAGCGTTCAGCTCGTCGATGCCGAGGTCGGCGACGCCGTAGGCCTCCCGCAGCCGCTGCCCGAACTGGTACGCCGAGGGGTACTTCGCGTTGTCGGCGAGGTACTGGCGGTAGGTCGCGTAGAACACGTCGTCGCGCGGGACGTCGTCCGGCATCGCCGTCGCGGCGGGCGCCCCCGGCTGCTCGTACTCGGCGTACGCCTGCTCCTGATCGCGCTGTTCCTGGCCGCGCTGCTCCTGGCCGCGCTGCTCCGGGACGTACGCGCCCTGGGCGTTCCCCACGCCCTGGCCGCCGAGCTGGCGGACCCGGTTGGGCCCGACCGGCACGGTGACCTGCGGCTGCCCGGGCTGCTGGGGCCCACCCGGCTGCTGGGGCTGCTGGGGCTGCACCGGCTGCTCGTGCTGCGCCGGGTGGGAAGCGGTAGTGGGGTCGAACGGGACGGCGCCCCGGCCGTCGTGGTCCTGACCTGTCGGCTGCTGGTACACGGGCAGCGGCAGCGAGAGCGGCAGTTCCTGCGGCTGCTGTGGTTGCGGTGGCGGCTGCTGCTGCCCGGGAACGGCGCCGAAGCCGGTGCCGGTGCCGTCGGCCGTCCCGTAGACGCCCGGCTGCCCGTTGGCCGCGCCGTAGACGCCCGGCTGCGCCCCCGGGTACGCCGTGTCCGGCGTCCGCCCGGCCCCGCCCCCCGCGGTGCCCGACGGCAGCGCGGCGGGGGAGAAGGCGCTCGCCTCCAGCCCGGCCGCCTCGAGACCCGCCGGGGCGGTGTCCGACAGCGGCACCCCGTAGCGCGCCAGCCGCAGCGGCATCAGCGCCTCCACCGGGGCCTTGCGGCGCCACTGCCGCCCGTAGCGGGCCTGGAGCCGGGTCTGGTAGACCAGCCGGTCCTGTTCCAGCTGGATGACCTCGTCGTAGCTGCGCAGCTCCCACAGCTTCATCCGGCGCCACAGCCGGAAGGTCGGGATGGGCGCCAGCAGCCAGCGGACGATGCGGACCGACTCCATGTGCCGGTCGGCGGTGATGTCGGCGATCCGGCCGATCGCGTGCCGGGCCGCCTCGACGGAGACCACGAAGAGCACCGGGATGACGCCGTGCATGCCGACGCCGATCGGGTCCGGCCAGGCGGCGGCGCCGTTGAAGGCGATGGTCGCCGCGGTGAGCATCCACGCGGTCTGGCGCAGCAGCGGGAAGGGGATGCGGATCCAGGTCAGCAGCAGATCCAGGGCCAGCAGGACGCAGATCCCGGCGTCGATCCCGATGGGGAAGACGTTGGCGAAGGCGCCGAAGCCCTTCTTCTCGGCGAGGTCGCGGACCGCGGAGTAGGACCCCGCGAAGCCGATCGCGGCGATCACCACCGCCCCGGCGACGACCACGCCGATCAGTATTCGATGCGTTCGTGTCAGTTGCATCGCGGCCACCCGCGATCCCTCCCCGTCCTTGGCGATAAGCCTTGGCATGCAGCGCGCCCAGGGTCGCATACACGTCAATCGCCACGGACGGGAAGGGTGCGGCGGAGACGGCTAGGCGCCGCTCTTGGAGTCCTCGGAGCCCTTCGAATCCTTGGACGCGTCGGCGGACTTGGAGCCGCCGGAACTCGGGGAGTCCTGGCCGCCACCAGCGCCGTCGCCGCCCTTCTCGACGGATTCGACGACCTCCTTGGCCGCGGCCTTGGCGTCGTCCATCAGCTTCTTGGCGTCCGGCGTCTTCTCGGTCTCGTAGCCCGCGCCGTCGTACTCGATGGTCACGACGACGTTGGCGGTCCGGGCGACGACCGTCTGGTTCCGGAAGTCGTCGCCGTCCCGCTTCTCCTCGGTACGGACGGTGGTCGCCGCGTCACCGATGGCCGCCTGCTCGGTCTTGGGGTTCTTCAGCCCGTCGCCGGAGGATGCCTTGCTCGCCTGCTGGGTGGCGTAGTCCTGGGCGCGCTTGTCGCCCGTGCCGAGCCCGGCGTCGGAGTCGAAGAGCTTCAGGGAGAGGGACAGCGAGCGGTACTTGAAGCCGTCGAGGCCGTTCCACAGGCAGGTGGCGGAGGTGTTGGTGTCACCCGAGGGGAGGGCCTTGCCCTTCTTGGTCTTCGCCTTGGGCACCAGCTCGTCGATGGTCTTGCCCGACAGGGCCGAGCACACATCGGGGAGCTTGCTGAACTTTGCCGCCGCGACGGACGGCGACGCACTGGGTGAGGAGGGTCTCGACGAACTCTCGGCGTCCTTTTTGTCGTCGGATCCGGAGGAGCAGCCGGCGACGAGCATGACCGGCACGGTCGCGCAGGCGAGTATTCGGGCGAGTCGCGGGGCTGAACGGTGCATGGTTCCTTCGCTCAATCTCTGTCGATGGGCGGTGGTACCGCCCGCGTCATTACCGGCACGGTACGCGGCCGATCGCGGGCGGCCCAATCCCCGAGGTCTCCCGCCCGGGGGCGGCCCGGCTCGCTATTCGGTGAGACGCCCGGTGAGCTCCTGGGCCAAGTCTTCGGCGTTCCCCTGGAGTTCTTCGCTTTCGGGAATGTCCTTTTTGTTGGTCGACCACTCGTCGTACTCAATGGTGGCAATCACATTCGAGGACCGGAAAACGACCGTGATGTCGCGGTGGATTCCGGAGTCCTTGGTGATCAGCTGGTCATTGAGGAACGCGTCGTCGGCGAGGTCGTCGAGGCGACGCGGGGCGGTGGCGTCCGGGTTCTCCGGCGTGTCCCCGTCGCTTGCGGTGCCCTCATCGTCGCCCGCGCTCGGGGTGCCCGTGCCGCCCTTCTCGCCGGTGTTGCCCTTCTCACTCCCGGCGCCGCTCTCGCTGCTCTCCGGGCTCGCACCGCCCTGGCCGCTCGACGCGCTCGCCCCGCTTGAGTCGCTCGACCCGCTCGCGCCCGAGCCGGGCGACGAGGAGGAGGATGGGTCGTCGCTCGGCTCGTCCTCCTCCTCGTCGGAGGCGCCGGGGGAGGACGAGGGCGGGGCATCCGGAATGTCCGCGGCGACCGCCTTCTTCTCGTACAGCTCCTGCGCCCGGTCGTCATCGCTCACGGACGGGTCGTACGAGACGACGCGCTCGAAGTCCAGCGTCAGATAGCGGGTGCCGCTCGGCGTCGCGACCTTCCAGCGGCAGCCGTCGCGCCGGTCTATGTCGTACGTCACGGTCGCCTGACCCTCGTACGCCTTCTCGGCGTCGGTTCCGCCGGGCAGCAGCCTGTGCAGGGTCTTGGGGCTCACGGCGCCACACGCCTCGGGGAGGGTGTTGTAGCGGCCCGGTTCGGCCGAGACCTCCGCGCCGGAGTCGTCGGAGGTGCTGTCCCCCGCGCCCGGCTTCGGGTCGGAGCCGGTGCATCCGCTGAGTCCCGCGGCGGCGAGCACGGCGATGAGCAGGGCGGCGGCCGGGGTGGCGCGCCGTCCACGGGCCGTTCGCTGCGCTGGCTGCACTATCCGTGTCCCTTCGAGCGAAAACTGCTTGCCGCCCGTAGGCGATGGCTGGAGACAATGTGTACCGCACGGGCCGCCGCGTCTGCCGGTCGGCCGTCGTGAATGGGCTGTGGGCCCGTTTTTTGCGTTTTCAGTCTTTAGCGGGGGAATGAGTAAAACATGTCGTATGTCGAGGTGCCCGGGGCGAAGGTCCCCATCCGGATGTGGGCGGACCCCGCGACCGTCGAGGGCGGGGCCATGCAGCAGCTGCGGAACGTGGCGACGCTGCCGTGGATCAAGGGCCTGGCCGTGATGCCGGACGTGCACTACGGGAAGGGCGCCACCGTCGGCTCGGTGATCGCGATGCAAGGGGCCGTGTGCCCGGCGGCGGTCGGCGTGGACATCGGCTGCGGGATGTCGGCGGTCAAGTCGTCGCTCACCGCGGATGATCTGCCGGGCGATCTGTCGCGGCTGCGGTCCAAGATCGAGCAGGCGATTCCGGTGGGCCGGGGGATGCACGACAACCCGGTCGACCCGGGGCGGCTGCACGGGTTCCGGACCACCGGGTGGGACGACTTCTGGGGGCGGTTCGGAGGAGTGGCCGAGGCGGTCAAGTTCCGCCAGGAGCGGGCCGTGAAGCAGATGGGGTCGCTCGGATCGGGCAACCACTTCATCGAGTTCTGTCTCGATGACGAGGGTTCGGTCTGGCTGATGCTGCACTCCGGTTCCCGCAACATCGGCAAGGAGCTGGCCGAGTACCACATCGGTCAGGCCCGCGGACTGCCGCACAACCAGGACCTGATCGACCGCGATCTGGCCGTCTTCATCGCGGACACCCCGCAGATGGCCGCCTACCGGCACGATCTGTTCTGGGCGCAGGAGTACGCCAAGTACAACCGCGCGATCATGATGTCGCTCTTCCAGGACGTCGTGCGCAAGGAGTTCGCGAAGGCCCGGCCGGTCTTCGAGCCGGTCATCTCCTGCCACCACAACTACGTGGCCGAGGAGCGGTACGACGACATGGACCTGCTGGTGACCCGGAAGGGCGCCATCCGCGCGGGCCGCGGCGACTTCGGGATCATCCCCGGCTCGATGGGCACCGGTTCGTACATCGTCCGGGGCCTGGGGAACGAGGCGTCCTTCAACTCGGCCTCGCACGGCGCCGGTCGCAAGATGAGCCGGAACCAGGCGAAGAAGCGTTTCTCGACGCAGGACCTGGAGGAGCAGACGCGGGGCGTGGAGTGCCGAAAGGACTCCGGCGTCGTGGACGAGATCCCGGGGGCCTACAAGCCCATCGAGAAGGTCATCGACCAGCAGCGGGACCTCGTCGAGGTGGTGGCCCGGCTCAAGCAGGTCGTCTGCGTCAAGGGCTGACGGCTGACCCCGGTGTCGTGCCCCCGGCCGCTCAGCGCTCGCGGTGGACCTTGTGCTGGGCGGCCTGGGCGCGGGGGCGGACCACCATCAGGTCGATGTTGACGTGGGAGGGCCGGGTGACCGTCCAGGCGACGGTGTCGGCGACGTCGTCGGCGGTCAGCGGCTCGGCCACGCCCTCGTAGACGGCGGCGGCCTGGCCCTCGTCCCCGCGGAACCGGTTCACCGCGAACTCGTCCGTCATGACCATGCCCGGAGCGATTTCGATCACCCGCACCGGCTCGCCGCACAGTTCCAGCCGCAGCGTGCCCGCGATCGCGTGCGCGCCGTGCTTGGCGGCCACGTAACCGCCGCCGCCCTCGTACTGGATGTGGCCCGCGGTGGAGGAAAGCACCACGATCGTGCCGTCGCCGGAGGCGACGAGGGCGGGCAGCAGGGCCTGCGTCACCTGGAGCACGCCCATCACGTTGACCTCGTACATCGCCCGCCAGTCGGCCGGGTCGGAGGCCGCGACGGTCTCGGCGCCGATGGCCCCGCCCGCGTTGTTGACCAGCACGTCACAGCGGTCGAAGTGATCGGCGAAGGTGGCCACGGCGTCCCGGTCGGTGACGTCCAGGACGTACGGCACGGCCTCGTGCCCCGCCTCCGTCAGCTCCGCGGCCAGCGCCTCGATCCGCTCCTTGCGACGCGCGGCCAGGACGACGCGAAATCCGGCCGCGGCGAGCCTGCGGGCGGTGGCCGCCCCGATCCCACTGCTGGCACCGGTGATGACTGCGGTACGGGTGGTCATCGACCCTCCTGTGGCGACGTGGCCTGCGTCAGCGCGGTAGGTAAACCGCACGGTGATCCATACGCAGGATATGACCTTCTGATCTGCGGCCGATCGGGGGACTGAAGATCGGAAACCGCTATCCGCTCATGGCCCCGGGGAAGGGTGCACTGCGTCCGGCGCGCCGCCGGTCTCGGACTCTCGCATGCCCCAAGGAGTGAATACAGGTCATGACCCATCAGAACAGAATGCTGTACCGGTCCCGTCAGTCCTTCCGCCGCTGGGGCGTCGCCTCTGCCGGTGCCCTCGCGGCGGCGGCTCTGGTGGCCGGCTCTCCGTCGGTCGCGTGGGCCGCGGGTACCGCGCCGGGCTCGCACTCGACGTCGGCCTCCGCATGCCCCCAGGACAAGGAGCGGCACGGCGACCGCAACCATGGGGATGACCACCGGCACGACAACAACCAGCAGAAGCACGACAACGGGCACCACGAGAACGGCAGGCACGACGACGGTCGTCACGACGACGGTCGCCATGACGAGGGTCGTCACGACGACGGTCGCCATGACGACGGTCGTCACGACAACGGGCACCACGCCAACGGCCAGTCGGGCAACGGCTGGTACGGCAGCGGCCAGAACGGCAATGGTCAGGCTGCCAACGGCCAAGCGGCCAACGGTCAGTCCGGCAAGGGCTGGTACGGCAACGGCCAGACTGCCAACGGTCAGGCGGGCAACGGCCAAGCCGCCAACGGCCAGGCGGGCAACGGCTGGTACGGCAGTGGTCAGAACGGCAACGGTCAGGCCGCCCACGGCCAAGCGGCCAACGGTCAGACCGCCGCCAACGAGGGCCAGAGCGCTCGGCCGAACGGTCGGCCCGAGCGGCCGGAGCGGCCGGAGCGGCCGAACCGCTGGCAGCGCGAGAACACCGCCCCGCAGGGCCACGGCTACCAGCAGCGCGGCATGGCCCAGTACGCCGAGCCGGCCCAGGCCGAGGTGGCGCAGCCCGAGGTGGCCCAGCAGGCCGCCGTCGCCATGCCGCAGGATCGTTTCGGTGCCCCGTCCGCCCACGGCGACCACCAGGACGACCACGCGCGCAAGGACGACCACGCGCGCAAGGACGACCACGCGCGCAAGGACGACCACGCCCGCAAGGACCCCCACGCCCACCAGAACCACGAGGCCACCACCACCGCCGCGCAGAGCGGACCGGTGACGCTTCAGCGGGCCGTGGAGATCGCCGAGTGCGAGGTCGGCGGCGAGGCCGTCAGCGCCGAACTGGTGGACGACTGCCCCGAGGACGACCCGCGTCACGACGACCGCCGTCACGACGACCCGCGTCACGACGACCGCCGTCACGACGACCCGCGTCACGACGACCGCCGTCACGACGACCCGCGTCACGACGACCACCGCAAGGACGACCCCCGTCACGACGACCACCGCAAGGACGGTCACCACAAGGACCAGCAGCACCGGGACCCGCAGCGCCACGGCGACAAGCAGCGGGACGACCACAAGCAGCAGGACCACAAGCAGCACGACCCGCAGCACAAGAACGGCGAGAAGCACAAGGTGTGGGCCGTGGACGTCGAGTGCGACGACACCATCACCCGCGTGCTGATCGACCCGGACACCGGCTGCGTCCTCAGCTCAACGCAGGAGCAGGACAACGGCGACCACGCTCACCACGGCCGCCCGCTCACCTTCTAGGCGCGTACATGATGACGGCGACTCCGGCCAGGCAGATCAACGCACCGATGACATCGAAGCGGTCGGGCCGGTAGCCGTCGGCGACCATGCCCCAGGCGAGTGATCCGGCGACGAAGACGCCGCCGTACGCCGCGAGGATGCGGCCGAAGTTCGCGTCCGGCTGGAGCGTGGCCACGAAACCGTAGGCGCCGAGAGCGACGATCCCGGCGCCGATCCAGGCCCATCCCCTGTGCTCGCGCACACCCTGCCAGACCAGCCAGGCGCCTCCGATTTCCAGGAGGGCGGCCAGGACGAACAGGCTGACGGAGCGTGCGATGAGCATGGGGGAAGGCTGGAAGGCCGGAACGGCGCGGGTCAGGGCCAGACCAGGCAGTACGGCTGGTGGCCCGCCTCGTGCAGCCGGTGGCTGAAGTCCTGCCACTCGTGGAGCAGTTGGTAGACCAGGAAGGCGTCGCGCGGGCCGCCGCGGTCCGGGACCGTGGACCAGATGAAGGCCGCGGCGCCCACCGCCTCCTCGCCGACGCCGCGCAGCGGGTCCACGGCGGTCATCGGCAGCTTGACGACGGCGTAGTCCGGGTGCAGGACGACGAGTTCGAGCGGGGGCACCTTGTGCAGGGGCACGCCCTCGATGCCGGTGAGGACCATCGCGGCCACCGTCTCCGGCTTGATCTTGGTGAACATGCCGTGGCCCAGCTCGTCGCCACCGAGCTCCTCGGGGCGCATGGAGATGGGGACCCGGGCGGCGGTGGCCCCGTCGGGCGCGCCGAAGTACTTGTAGGTCACCCCCATGCGGCCCCCGCTCCTGCTTGCCCTGCCCGCGTCTTCTCGCCGATGGCGTCCGGGGCGGGCACGCTCGGGGCCTCGATCGTCAGTCCCTTCACCCAGTTCGCCACCGCGATGCATATCTCCACCCGACCACTCGCAGCCACCGCCGCGCAACCCGATCATTGCGACCTGATCAAACTGATCAATATGACTGAGACCTCCCCCGCGTCGGCGTTGTGAAACTCCCGGCGGCAGGACTCCGTCACCCTCTGACAACATGGCTTGCGTGAGCTATCCGTACGCAGCCCCAGTTTCGCAGACGCTTTTCGATCGCGCGGCCGTCGTGACGCCCGGCGGCGTGAACTCTCCGGTCCGGGCTTTCCGCGCCGTCGGAGGTACGCCCCGCTTTATGGTGTCCGGTGACGGTCCGTACCTCACCGATGCCGACGGACGCGAGTACGTCGACCTCGTGTGTTCGTGGGGACCGATGATCCTCGGCCATTCGCACCCCGAGGTGATCGGGGCCGTGCAGGCCGCCGTCGCCCGTGGTACGTCGTTCGGCACGCCGGGCGAGGGCGAGGTCGAACTCGCCGAGGAGATCGTGGCCCGCGTCGGCCCCGTCGAGCAGGTGCGCCTGGTGTCGTCCGGCACCGAGGCGACGATGTCGGCGATCCGGCTGGCCCGTGGGTTCACCGGCCGCCCCAAGGTGATCAAGTTCGCGGGTTGTTACCACGGCCATGTGGACGCCCTGCTGGCCGCGGCCGGGTCCGGGGTGGCGACCTTCGGGCTGCCGGACACCCCCGGGGTGACGGGCGCGCAGGCGGGGGAGACCGTCGTGCTGCCGTACAACGACCTCGAGGCGGTGCGGGCGGCGTTCGCCGCGCACCCGGGCGAGATCGCCTGTGTGATCACCGAGGCCTCGCCGGGCAACATGGGCGTGGTGCCTCCGCTGCCCGGGTTCAACGCGGGCCTGAAGGAGCTGTGCGCCGACAACGGCGCGCTCTTCATCTCCGACGAGGTCATGACCGGCTTCCGGGTCTCCAGGTCCGGCTGGTTCGGGCTCGACGGGGTCGTACCCGATCTGATGACCTTCGGCAAGGTCATGGGCGGCGGCTTCCCGGCCGCGGCCTTCGGCGGCCGCGCCGATGTGATGGCGCAGCTCGCCCCGGCCGGCCCGGTCTACCAGGCGGGCACCCTGTCCGGGAACCCGATCGCGACGGCGGCCGGTGTGGCGCAGCTGCGACTGCTGGACGACGCGGCGTACGAGAAGGTCGACGCGGCCTCCGCGCAGCTGCGGGCCCTGGTGACCGAGGCGCTGGCCAAGGCGGGCGTCGTACACCGCGTGCAGAACGCGGGCAGCATGTTCACGGTCTTCTTCACCGACGAGGACGTCACGGACTACGCCAAGGCGAAGGCGCAGCAGGCGTTCCGCTTCACCCCCTTCTTCCACTCGATGCTGTCCCAGGGCGTCTATCTGCCGCCGTCGGCCTTCGAGTCGTGGTTCCTCTCGACGGCCCATGACGAGCGGGCGCTGGAGCGGGTGGCGGAGGCTCTGCCGGGGGCGGCGCGGGCCGCCGCCGAGGCGACTGAATGATGGGTGACATGACACAGAGCGAGAACGACATCACCGTCGTCCATGTGATGCGCCACGGCGAGGTGGAGAACCCGGAGGGCGTCCTGTACGGGCGCCTGCCCGGCTACCACCTGTCCGAGCTGGGCCGCCGCATGGCCGACCGGGTCGCCGAGCACCTCGCTGAGCGCGACATCACCCATGTCGTGGCCTCCCCGCTGGAGCGGGCCCAGGAGACGGCCGAGCCGATCGGCAAGGCGCACGGTCTGGACGTGGCCGTCGACGAGCGGCTGATTGAGGCGGCGAACGCCTTCGAGGGGAAGACCTTCGGGGTGGGCGACGGCGCGCTGCGCAGGCCGGCCAACTGGCGTCATCTCACCAACCCCTTCCGCCCTTCCTGGGGCGAGCCGTACATCGACCAGGTGGTGCGGATGATGGGGGCGCTGGGCGCGGCGCGCGACGCCGCCCGCGGGCACGAGGCGGTCTGCGTCAGCCATCAGCTGCCGATCTGGATCGTGCGCAGCTTCGCGGAGCGGCGGCGGCTGTGGCACGACCCGCGCAAGCGGCAGTGCACCCTGGCCAGCCTCACCACCTTCACCTACCGCGGCGACAAGATCGTGTCGATCGGCTACAGCGAACCGGCCCGTGATCTCGTCCCGGCGCACCTCCTCGCGGGCGCCAAGCCGGTGAAGGGGGCCTCCAAGGGGTTCGGCGCATAACCAGCGCGCTGTAGGCGTCTCATCGCATGCGGTAATCGTTCCCGAGGAAATGTGCCGGGACTGTAATTGACCGCGTCCGTTCGGAACCCCGCTATTCGTCTCGCCATCTCAAAGGTCGTCCGTGGCCCGGACAACCAGTACGGCGAGTGCGAATTGAGGACGCTATGCGTGAGGTCAGCCGGAGGGGGATCCTCGGTCTTGCTATGGGGGCGGTCGCATCACTGACCGCTGTCGGCTGTTCGTCATCGGGGTCGGGCAAGGCGGCGCCGAAGAGGACGGCGCAGGCAAAGCCGATCGGTGACGGTTCAACTTCCCGTGGGGTGAACCGGCCGAAGGATCCCAAGCCGGAGCGTCTTGAGCGGGGGCAGAAGCCGCCGCAGTTCGTGGTCTTCTCCTGGGACGGCGCGGGAGAGGTCGGCAACGGCCTCTTCCCGCGTTTCCGGAAGCTCGCCAAGGACCACGGCGCGACCATGACGTTCTTCCTCTCCGGGCTTTACTGCCTTCCCGAGTCGAAGAAGTCGCTGTACAAGCCGCCGAACAACCCGGTGGGCGCCTCCGACATCGGCTATCTCACCGACGACCACATCAAGGCGACGCTGGAGAACGTGCGTCTGGCCTGGTTGGAGGGCCATGAGATAGGCACCCACTTCAACGGCCACTTCTGCTCCGGCCGCGGCACCGTCGCCAACTGGACGTCCGCCCAGTGGGAGTCGGAGGTCGAGCAGGCCGTGTCGTTCGTCACGCAGTGGCGCACGAACACCGGATTCAAGGATGTCGATCCGCTGCCCTTCGATTACCGCGAGGAACTGATCGGCGGACGCACTCCCTGTCTGCTGGGGCAGCAGAATCTGCTGCCGACCGCCCGGAAGCTCGGCTGGCGCTATGACGCCAGTTCGCCCGGCGGCCGCCAGGTGTGGCCGTCGAAGAAGATGGGGCTGTGGGACTATCCGCTCCAGCAGATTCCCTTCCCCGGCCATTCCTTCGAAGTGCTCTCGATGGATTACAACATCCTCGCCAATCAGTCGCAGAATTCCACGAAAGCGCCGCCCGCCAACTACCCGGGCTGGCGCAAGCAGGCCACCGACGCGTACATCGCCGGTTTCCAGCGGGCGTACGAGACCAATCGCGCCCCGTTCTTCATCGGCAACCACTTTGAGCAGTGGAACGGCGGCATCTATATGGACGCCGTCGAGGAAGCGCTCAAGCACATGGCCGACGAGAAGAACAAGGACGTGCGGCTGGTCTCCTTCAAACAGCTCACGGACTGGCTGGACGCGCAGGACCCGGAGGTGCTCGCGGATCTTCAGGGGTTCGGCGTGGGCCAGGCGTGGACCGCGAGCGGCAGCTGACCGTCCCGCTCCGCAGGGGGTCGAGGGGGGTGGCGAAGATCCGCAAATGGGCCATGCGAAACTTTTCACATGAGTGCCTGCCGCGCCCCTCGGCGCCTCGCGACCTGCCGTCGCGCAACCGTGCTGGCCACCGGGGCCGCGGTTGCCGCGCTGTCCCTTTCCGCCTGCGGTAGCGGCGGCACCTCGGGCGGATCCGCCGATACCAAGTTCGTGCAGGGCAAGGGCGGCGTTGACACCGTGCCCAAGGGGGACCGCCAGGACGCTCCCGAGCTGTCCGGCAAGACCCTGGAGGACAAGCCGCTCGACGTGGCCGACTACAAGGGCAAGATCGTCGTCCTGAACGTGTGGGGTTCCTGGTGCGCGCCCTGCCGGGCCGAGGCCCCGAACCTCGCCAAGGTCGCCGAGGACACCAAGGCCAAGGGCGTCCAGTTCATCGGGATCAACACCCGTGACAGCAACCGAGCCCCCGCGCTCAGGTTCGAGAAGGCGTTCAAGGTCGACTACCCGAGCCTGTACGACCCGATCGGCAAGCTGATGCTGCGCTTCCCCAAGGGCAGCCTCAACCCGCAGGCCATCCCGTCGACCATCGTGCTGGACCGGGACGGCAAGATCGCGGCCCGCGCGCTCACTCCGCTCAGCGAGGACAGCGTGCGCAAGATGCTCAACCCGCTCATCGCGGAGAAGTGACCTCTTGTGACTACGCTCGCCGCCACCGGTGCGAATGAGACCGTGCTGACCGGGGCGCTGCTGCTCGCCCTGCCGATCGCCGTCCTCGGCGGACTGGTCTCCTTCTTCTCCCCCTGTGTGCTGCCCCTGGTGCCGGGCTACATGTCGTACGTCACCGGGATCACCGGTACGGATCTGGCGGAGGCCAGGCGCGGCCGGATGGTCGCGGGCGCCTCGCTCTTCGTGCTCGGCTTCACCGCCGTCTTCGTCTCCGGCGGCGCGCTGTTCGGCCACTTCGGCTGGACGCTCCAGGAGCACAAGGAGACGATCTCCAAGATCCTCGGGGCCGTCACGATCCTGATGGGCCTGGCCTTCATGGGCCTGCTGAAGGGCTTCGGACAGCGGGAGTTCCGCTTCCACATCACACCCACGATGGGGCTGGCGGGCGCGCCGGTGCTGGGCGCCCTGTTCGGCGTCGGCTGGACGCCGTGCCTGGGGCCCACCCTCACCGCCGTCCAGGCGCTGGCGTTCAATGAGGGGAGCGCGGGGCGCGGCGCTCTGCTGACCGTCGCGTACTGCGTCGGGCTCGGGCTGCCGTTCGTCGCCGTCGCGGTGGCCTACCGGCGCGCGCTGGGCGCCTTCACGTGGGTCAAACAGCACTACGTGTGGGTGATGCGGACCGGTGGCGGTCTGCTCATCGCCCTGGGGGTGCTGCTGCTCACGGGTGTCTGGGACGCCATCATGAGCGACACGCAGAGCTGGGCTCAGAGCTTCAACGTTGGGATCTGATCCATGTCCACCACCGATACCGACTCCGCGGCCGAGAAGGCGGCTGGGCAGGCGGCCGCGAAGACGGCCGAGCAGGCGGCCGACAGCGGCGCGGGCGGCGCGGAGGAGCGCGAGCTGGGCGCCGCGGGGTCGCAGCTGTCCACCGCCCCCGCAGAGGAGATCACCGTCCCCTCGCTGGGGCCGCTCGGCTGGGCGCGGTGGTTCTGGCGGCAGCTGACCTCGATGCGGGTCGCGCTGCTGCTGCTCTTCCTGCTCTCCCTGGGCGCGATCCCGGGCTCGCTGGTGCCGCAGACCAGCATCGACCAGCTCAAGGTCCAGGACTTCAAGGACAAGCACCCGACCCTCACGCCGATCTACGAGAAGCTCCAGCTGTTCCACGTCTACAGCTCGGTGTGGTTCTCGGCGATCTACATCCTGCTGTTCATCTCGCTCATCGGCTGCATCGTGCCGCGCACCTGGCAGTTCGTGGGCCAGCTGCGCGGCCGCCCGCCGGCCGCCCCGCGCCGGCTCACCCGGCTTCCCGCCTACACCACCTGGCGCAGCGACGCCGAGCCGGAGAAGGTGCTGGAGGCGGCGCAGCGGATCATGAAGCGGAGGCGCTTCCGCAGCCAGCTCTCGGGGAACGCCGTCGCCGCTGAGAAGGGCTACCTGCGCGAGGTCGGCAACCTGCTGTTCCACGCCGCGCTGATCGTGCTGCTGGTCTCCTTCGCCGCGGGCCAGCTGTGGAAGACCGAGGGCAGCAGCCTGATCACCGAGGGCGGCGGCTTCTCCAACAGCCTGACCCAGTACGACGACATCAAGACGGGGCAGCTGTTCCAGAGCGACGACCTGGCGCCCTTCAGCTTCCAGCTGGACCGCTTCCACGCGACCTACGAGCGCAGCGGCCCCCAGATGCGCACGCCGCGCACCTTCCGCGCCGACGTCACCTACTGGGACGGGGTGGACGGGCCCGCGCGCAAGTCCTCCATCAAGGTCAACAAGCCGCTGGAGATCCAGAATTACAAGGTCTTCCTGCTGAACCACGGCTACTCGCCGGTCGTCACGGTCCGGGACGGCCAGGGCGACGTGGTGCACCAGGGGCCGGTGGTCGGGCTGCCGATCGACGGGGCCAACCTCACCGAGAGCATGGTGATCAAGCTCGGTGACTACCGCGACAAGAACGGCAAGCGTGACCAGGTCGCGTACCAGGGGCAGTTCCTGCCGACCTGGGTGCGCAGCAAGGGCATGTTCTCCCAGTTCCCGGCGCTGGACAATCCGACGCTGGTGCTGACGGCCTACCACGGCAGCCTCGGCATCGACGGCGGTACTCCGCAGAGCGTGTACCAGCTCGACAAGTCGCGGATGAAGCAGTACCTGGAGCCCGACGGGAAGACCAAGTTCGCCCGGGCGCTCTCGCCCGGCGACACGATGAAGCTGCCGGACGGCGAGGGCACGCTGACCTTCGACGGCGTCAAGAGCTGGGCCAGCTTCCAGATCTCGCACAAGCCGGGCGACCAGACCGCCCTGCTGGGCGCTGTGGCGGCCCTGGTGGGCCTGGTCGGCTCGCTGTTCATCCAGCGCCGCCGGGTCTGGGTCCGGGCAGTGAAGGGCCATGACGGCGCGACCGTCGTCGAGATGGCCGGACTCGGCCGCAGCGAATACGCCAAGCTCCCCGAGGAGCTGGCCGAACTGGCCGTCCGGCTACAGACGGACGCGCCTCCCGCGGATCCCGAGAAGCCCGGCGATACCGCAGAGCCTGTAGACCCCGCAGATCCCGCAGAAGGAGCGCGCACGTGAACCTCGCGGCCGCAGTCAACGAGAATCTCGCCCACTACAGCAATGTGCTGATCTACACGGCGATGGCGGTCTACACCCTCGCCTTCCTCGCCCATATCGCCGAGTGGGTCTTCGGCAGCCGCAGCGTCGTGGGCCGCACCGCCGCCGCGATCACCGCCGAGACCGCGTCCGCGAACCGCCCCTCGGTCACGGTGCAGACCACCGAGAAGGGCGGCGGCACCGCCGTGCTGGAGCGCCCGAAGGTCATCACCCGGTCCGCCCCGGGCAGCCGTGACGTCCCGGACGGGCCGGGCGCCGCGGGCGGCACCGAGCAGGGCGATGTCTACGGCCGGATCGCGGTGGGCCTCACCGTGCTGGCGTTCCTCACTCATGCCGGTGGTGTCCTCACCCGCGCGCTGTCCGTACAGCGCGCGCCGTGGGGCAACATGTACGAGTTCTCCACGACCTTCGCCATGGTCGCGGTCGCCACATACCTCGTGCTGCTCGCGCTGAAGAAGAACGTCCGCTGGATCGGTCTGCCCCTGGTCACCACGGTCCTCCTCGACCTCGGACTCGCTGTCTCTGTCTTGTACACCGACAGCGACCAGTTGGTTCCGGCCCTGCACTCGTACTGGCTGTGGATCCACGTCAGCTGCGCGATCATCTCCGGTGCCGCGCTGTACATCGGGGCCGTCTCCACGCTGCTCTACCTGTTCCGCGACCGCTACGAGGCGCAGCTGGAGAACCCGGAGGGCAAGCAGTACCGCCAGGCCGTCAAGTCCGTCCTGGCGCGGGTGCCGTCGGCGGCGTCGCTGGACAAGTTCGCGTACCGCATCAACGCCACGGTCTTCCCGCTGTGGACCTTCACGATCATCGCGGGCGCGATCTGGGCAGAGGCGGCCTGGGGCCGCTACTGGGGCTGGGACCCCAAGGAGGTCTGGACCTTCATCACCTGGGTCGCCTACGCCTGCTACCTGCACGCCCGGGCCACCGCGGGCTGGAAGGGCCGCAAGGCCGCGTACCTCGCGCTGATCGCCTTCGGCTGCTACCTGTTCAACTACTACGGCGTCAACATCTTCATCACCGGCAAGCACTCCTACGCGGGAGTCTGACCCGGTCCACCACGCCGCTCACGCCGCCCGCGCCCCGTCAGGGCGCGGGCGGCGTGTTGTCCTCCGGGCCGTCGCCGCCCTTGCGGCGCAGCTCCTCCTCGCGGCGGCGCAGATCCGCCTCCCAGTCCTTCAGCAGCTCCTCGTCGCGCCCCTGCGGCAGCTTCTCGTCGCCGTCCTCCGGCCCCTCCGGCCGGTCGCCCCGCTCGCCCAGGGACTTCAGGAACTCCGGGTTGTCGTCGGGGGCGACCCATGCGCGCCGGGCCTCGGCCGCCGTGGCCCGCTTGCGGCCCACCAGCAGCCAGGAGATGGACCCCACCATGGGGAACAGCAGGACGAGGATCGCCCACAGCGGCTTGGGGATATAGCGGACGTCCTGCTCTTCGGTGGTGATGCAGTCGATGAACGCGTAGATGCTGAGTGCCAGCGGCACCAGGATCATCAGCACCCGGAGCATGAGGCGATCCCCCTGCGTGTGGTGTTCGGGGCCGGTCGAGCGGGCCCCAGTTACGGGACCAGGGTAGTGCGTACCGGATACTGGGACGCATGGCTTATGACGATCTTCGTTCCTTTCTGCGGGCGCTCGACAGGGAAGGCGACCTCAAGCGCGTCAAGGCCGAAGTCGATCCGTATCTGGAGATCGGCGAGATCGTGGACCGCGTCAACAAGGCGGGCGGTCCCGCGCTGCTCTTCGAGAACGTCAAGGGCGCGGCGATGCCGCTGGCCATGAACGTGTTCGGCACGGACCGCCGGCTCCTCAAGGCCCTGGGCCTGCGCTCGTACGACGAGATCAGCGAAAAGATCGGCGGCCTGGTCAAGCCCGAGCTGCCGCAGGGTTTCGTCGGGCTGCGCGAGGCGTTCGGCAAGCTCGGCTCCATGGCGCACGTGCCGCCGAAGAAGGTGAAGGAGGCACCCGTCCAGGAGGTGGTGCTGACCGGCGACGACGTCGATCTCGACGCGCTCCCGGCGCTGTTCACCTGGCCCGAGGACGGCGGCTCGTTCTTCAACCTCGGCCTCACCCACACCAAGCACCCGGAGACCGGGGTGCGCAACCTCGGCCTCTACCGCCTCCAGCGCCACGACCGCCGCACCATCGGCATGCACTGGCAGATCCACAAGGACAGCCGCAACCACTACCAAGTCGCGGCCCGGCGCGGGGAGAAGCTGCCGGTCGCGATCGCCTTCGGCGCGCCGCCCGCCGTGACGTACGCGTCGACCGCACCGCTCCCCGGTGACATCGACGAGTACCTGTTCGCGGGGTTCGTGCAGGGCCGGCGGATCGAGATGGTCGACTGCAAGACGGTGCCGCTCCAGGTCCCGGCCGCCGCCGAGGTCGTCATCGAGGGCTGGCTGGAGCCCGGGGAGATGCTGCCGGAGGGCCCGTTCGGCGACCACACCGGCTTCTACACGCCCCAGGAGCCGTTCCCGGCGCTGACCATCGACTGTGTGACGATGCGGTCCCGCCCGCTGCTCCAGTCGATCGTGGTGGGCCGTCCGCCGACCGAGGACGGGCCGCTGGGGCGGGCCACCGAGCGGTTCTTCCTGCCGCTCCTCAAGATCATCATCCCGGACATCGTGGACTACCACCTCCCCGAGTCGGGCGGTTTCCACAACTGTGCGATCGTCTCGATCGACAAGAAGTACCCCAAGCACGCGCAGAAGGTCATGCACGCCATCTGGGGTGCCCACATGATGTCGCTGACCAAGCTGATCGTCGTGGTCGACGCCGACTGTGACGTCCACGATCTGCACGAGGTGTCCTGGCGCGCGCTGGGGAACACCGACTACGCCCGCGATCTGACCGTGGTCGAGGGCCCCGTCGACCATCTCGACCACGCCTCGTACCAGCAGTTCTGGGGCGGCAAGGCGGGCATCGACGCCACCGCCAAGTGGCCCGAGGAGGGCTACACCCGCGACGGCGGCTGGCCGCACATGGTCGAGTCCGATCCGGAGGTAGCCGATCGGGTGACCCGACGCTGGAAGGAGTACGGGCTGTGAGGTCCGATGTCATGCTGGGAGACAGCAGCGCGGAGGCGGGCTCTCTCCGCCACCGCGGAGGTGAACCGGAGTACGGGCTGTGACCGCCGCTGCTGCCGCCGTCCCCCAGCCGGGCCGCACCAAGGCCTTCCTGCGCCTGGTGATGATCGAGCACTCGGTCTTCGCGCTGCCCTTCGCGTACACCGCCGCGCTGACCGCGATGCAGCTGTGGGACGAGCGCGTCCACTGGATCGAGCTGCTGCTGATCACGGTCGCGATGGTGGGCCTGCGCACCTTCGCCATGGCCGCCAACCGGATCATCGACCGCGAGATCGACGCGCGGAACCCCCGGACCGCCTCCCGCGAGCTGGTCACCGGTGCGGTATCGGTGCGCACCGCCTGGACCGGGGCGCTGGTCGCGCTGGTCGTCTTCCTCGGCGCCGCCGCGCTGCTCAATCCGCTCTGCCTGGCGCTGGCGCCGGTCGCGGTCGTGCCGATGGTGGTCTATCCGTACGGCAAGCGGTTCACCGACTTCCCGCACGCCATCCTGGGCCTCGCCCAGGCCATGGGTCCGATCGGGGCCTGGATCGGGGTCACCGGGGAGTGGTCGTGGGACGCGGTGATCCTCGGCCTCGCGATCGGCATCTGGATCGGCGGGTTCGACCTGATCTACGCCTGCCAGGACGTGGCCGCCGACCGGGCGCACGGGGTGCGGTCGGTACCGGCGCGCTTCGGCATCGCGGGGGCGCTCCACGGGGCGCGCGCCTGCCATGTGATCACCACCCTGCTGCTGGTCTGGTACGCGCTGGCGACCGGCGCCGGGGTCTTCTTCTGGCTGGGGCTGGTGATCGTGGCGGCGGCGTTCGCGTATGAGCACACGATCGTGCGCCCGGACGATCTCTCCCGGCTGAACCGCGCCTTCTTCACGGTGAACGGCTTCATCGGAATCGCCCTGTTCTGCTGCGCTCTGCTCGACCTGGTGGTGCGGGGACTCGGCCCGTGAGACCTGCCGGATAGGCTCGGTGTGTGGAGCCGCCGCACGGGCCGAACAGGCCGCACGAAGAAGTGAGCAGACGCCGGCCCTGGGTGGTCGGTGTGTCCGGCGCGTCCGGGACGCCGTACGCCGCCTCAGTGCTGCGCGCGCTGCTGCACGCGGGGGAGGCGGTCGATCTGGTCATCAGCCGCGCCTCGCGGCTGACGCTGCTGGACGAGACGGGGATCGGATTCCGGGACGCGCACTGGCGGGAGGATCTGCGCCGCTGGCTGGCGCGCGGCGCGGACGGCACGCCCGACGCCTTCGACGTGCCGGTGGACTCGGCGGACGTGACCCACTGGGCGGCCGGGGACCTGGCCGCCGGGCCGTCCTCGGGCAGCTACGACGTCAAGGGGATGCTGATCGTCCCCGCGAGCACCGCGTGTGTGGCCGGGGTCGCGCTGGGGCTTTCGAAGGACCTGCTCCAGCGGGCCGCGAGCGTGACGCTCAAGGAGCGGCGCCCGCTCGTGGTGGCGGTGCGGGAGACCCCGCTGAACGGGCAGACCCTGCGGCACCTGGTGACGCTGGACGAGGCGGGCGCCGTGGTGCTGCCCGCCTCGCCGGCGTTCTACGCGGGGGCGACGCACATCCAGGATCTGGTGGACTTCGTCGCGGGGCGGACGCTGGACGCGGCGGGGGTGCCGCACAAGCTGTACCGCCGGTGGGAGGGGGAACTCGGTGGAGACCGGGGACCGGAAACCGGCTAGAGGATGTCCCGGGCCGGGTGCTAGCGCGTCCAGCGCTTCCTGGCGCGGGCGGCACGGGCCGCGACGACGGCCGCGCGGCGGGCCGTGCGGGACACGGGACGGTCGGGGGTGCGGACCACGGCACGCGAGCGGCCGGCCAGTTCCCGCAGCTCCAGCATGCGGGCTTCAAGACCTTCGATCGTGTACACGGTGAGTTCTCATCTCCTGAGGTAACAGGCCGAACGCCTAAAGGATTTACAGGGCTTGTGGTCCTGATGCCTTAGATTCTACATGTAATGACGCTCTGACCCTGAATAATGGAAGGCGCACGGCATATGGACGCGGTGGACAGGCAGCTCATCCAGGCCCTGCGGGAGAACGGCAGGGCCTCGTACGCGGAGCTCGGCAGGCTCGTCGGCCTCTCCGGGCCCAGCGTCACGGACCGGATCAACCGCCTGGAGGCGGCCGGGGTGATCACCGGCTATCGCGCGACCGTGGACTCGGCCTCCCTCGGCCTCGGCGTCACCGCCCTCATCGGCCTCCAGCTCTCCGACGCCGCCGACCACGAGGACGTGGCGCAGCGGCTGCGCGACCTCGCCGAGATCGAGGACTGCTGGTTCATCGCGGGCGACGACTCGTACATGCTCAAGGTGCGCGCCTCGAACGTGGACGGCCTGGAGCGCACCATCCGCAGACTGTCCGGGACCAAGGGCGTCGCCCGGACGCGTTCCACGATCGTGCTCTCCACGAAGTGGGAGAACCGGGTCGGGGAACTCCCCGAGGACGCCGAGGCGTAGTCTCGGCGAAGGCCGACACCGGCAAGACGACGTAGGGCCAGACGCATGGGAGGCGGCCGTCGCATGAGCGCAGCGACACACGATGTGGGTTTCAAGCGGGAGTTGGAGCAGAAGGTGCTCGCGGGGGAGCGGCTCACCCGTGAGGACGGCCTCGCCCTGTACGAGTCCGACGACCTGGCCTGGCTGGGCGGGCTCGCCCATGAGGTACGCACCCGCAAGAACGGCGACGTCGTCCACTTCAACGTCAATCGTCATCTCAACATGACGAACGTGTGCACCGCGTCCTGCGCCTACTGCTCCTTCCAGCGCAAGCCGGGGGAGAAGGACGCGTACACGATGCGCATCGAGGAGGCCGTCCGCCTCGCCAAGGCGATGGAGAACGACAAGCTCACCGAGCTGCACATCGTCAACGGGCTGCACCCCACCCTGCCCTGGCGCTACTACCCGCGGTCGCTGAAGGCGCTCAAGGAGGCGCTGCCCGCCGAGGTGTCGCTGAAGGCGTTCACCGCCACCGAGATCCACCACTTCGAGAAGATCTCCGGAATGTCCGCGTCCGAGATCCTGGACGAGCTGATCGACGCCGGTCTGGAGTCGCTGACCGGCGGCGGCGCGGAGATCTTCGACTGGGAGGTCCGGCAGCACATCGTCGACCACGACACCCACTGGGAGGACTGGTCGCGCATCCACCGGCTGGCGCACGAGAAGGGCCTCAAGACCCCGTGCACCATGCTGTACGGGCACATCGAGGAGCCCCGGCACCGGGTGGACCACGTGCTGCGGCTGCGTGAGCTCCAGGACGAGACCGGCGGTTTCCAGGTCTTCATCCCGCTGCGCTACCAGCACGACTTCGTGGACATGCAGGACGGCAAGATCCGCAACCGGCTCCAGGCGCGCACCTCCATGGCGACCGGCGCGGAGGCGCTGAAGACCTTCGCCGTCTCCCGGCTGCTGTTCGACAACGTGCCGCACGTCAAGGTCTTCTGGGTGATGCACGGGGTGCAGACCGCGCAGCTCGCCCTCAACCACGGCGCGGACGACATGGACGGCTCGGTCGTCGAGTACAAGATCACCCACGACGCGGACAACTACGGCACGCCGAACAAGCTGACCCGCGACGACCTGCTCGACCTCATCCGGGACGCCGGCTTCCGGCCGGTGGAGCGCAACACCCGGTATGAGACCATCCGCGAGTACGAGGGCCCGGACCCGGCCCGGCGCGAGTCGCCGCAGCCGATGCGGGTGTGACCGTCTGAGGGTCGGTCCGGCGGGTACCCGGAGCGCATGAGCACCGGTACGGCGCCCGAGGACGCCTACACCGCCGAGCCCTTCGTGCCCGGCGGCGCCGGCCTGGACGCGCTCCGGGAGGCGGCCGCCGGATGCCGCGGCTGCCCGCTGCACCGCGCGGCCAGTCAGACCGTGTTCGGCGCGGGCGCCCCGGACGCCCGCGTCGTCCTCGTCGGCGAGCAGCCCGGCGACCAGGAGGACCGGCAGGGCAAGCCGTTCGTCGGGCCCGCGGGCCGGGTGCTGACCCGGGCGCTGGACGAGGCCGGGGTGGACCCGGACGAGACGTACATCACCAACGCCGTCAAGCACTTCAAGTTCACGGTCGTCCCCGAGCGCGGCAAGCGGCGCATCCACAAGCCGCCCAGCCTGCGCGAGATGACCGCCTGCCGCCCCTGGCTGGCCGCCGAGGTGCACGTGATCGACCCCGAGGTGATCGTGGCGCTTGGCGCGACCGCCGGGAAGGCGCTGCTGGGGCCGTCGTTCCGGGTGACCAAGCAGCGCGGGATGCTGCTGCCGTGCCCCGCGCTGGACGGCCACGAGGTGCTCGCCACGATCCACCCGTCCGCCGTGCTGCGGGCCGACGACCGCGAGGCGGTCTACGAGGGCCTGGTGTCGGACCTCAGGGTCGTGGCGGAGGTCCTTCGCTGAGCCGTACGGGGGCTCGGTATCGTCAGCGGCATGCCGCTGACGTTCGACCTCGACCCCGAGACGACCCCTGAGCTGCTCGACTCGATCCGCACGCTCTGGGCCGACGTCTCGAACGCGGGCGGCGCCGTCGGCTTCGTACCGCCAGTGACCACGGAGGACATACGGCCCGAGCTGATCAAGCACCTCACCGCGATGACCGAGGGGCGGACCCGGCTGCTCGTCGGTCGCGACGAGAGCGGCGCGGCGGCCGCGACCGCCTTCTTCACCCTCAACACCCACCGGCTGATGCGGCACTGGTGCTGGCTCTACAGCGTCATGGTCCACCCCTCCCACCAGGGCAAGGGATACGGCCGTGACCTGATGGCCGCCGTGGAGGACGCCGCCCGCGGGATGGACGGCATCCAGGGGATACGGCTCACCTGCCGGGGCGGCACCGGGGTGGACCGGTTCTACGCGTCGTGCGGCTACAAGGAGGTCGGCCGGGTACCGGGGGCGATCAAGGTCGCGGACGACGACTTCCGCGACGACATCACCATGTGGCTACCGCTGAATTGATCAGAAACCGGACGTGATTCACTGGGAGGGCAGGAACTTCCAGCAGAAAGAGGACCCCGTCGTGTCACTCAAGTCGAGCGCCACGTTCCGCTACACCGGCATGCGCCTGGGGATCTTCGCCGGTTGCTTTCTGGTCATGTGGGCCCTGGTCTACTTCCGCGTGGTCCCCGCGGGCCTCGGTGCCTCCAACCTGTTCTGGGTCGTGCTGCTCGCGCTGATCGTCTCCGCCCCGCTCAGCTTCGTCCTGCTGCGCAAGCAGCGCGAGGCGATGGCGGTGCAGGTCGCCGAGCGCGTGGACCGGGCCAAGGAGCGGCTGGCGGCGAGCCAGAGCCAGGAGGACGCCTCGTCCGCTGAGTCCACCGCGTCCGCTGAGCCCAGCGCGCCCGCCGAGTCCGCCGCGTCCGCGCAGGACGGTTCGCGCGCCGGTGCGTAACCCGGTGTAAGGCTCCTCACACTCCGCACACTCTTCCAACGCCCTCCGGGCCAGCAGCCGCTGGCCCGGAGGGCGTTGAGCTGTTTCCGGCCACTCCGGACGCCCCGCGGCCGGTCCGAAAGGTCAAAGATTTTCTTTGGGTTCCCCAAAGCAGCGGTGTTAATGTACTTGTCATGAAGACAGCAGCCGCGCCCCGTATCGCAGCGAGCGTTCCGCTCGTGGCGCGCCTGCACATCGATCTTTGCCGCTGCCGGTCCGCGGCCTGTCGCCGCCGCTGACCCCTTCGTCGTACAGCGGCCGGATCCCGTACGGACTCCTGGCTCTTCCTTGCCCTCTTACCTCCCCCGGAGTGTGTCCGTTGTCGTCCCTCCCCGAGACGTCCGGCCGGACGTCGTCCTTCCGCCTGCCCAAGGTGCCGTTCTGGGCGCAGATCCTGCTGGGTCTCGTCCTCGGCGTGGTGTTCGGCTGGGTCGCCCGCAGCGGTGACGTCGGCTGGCTGGTCACCACGCTCGACAAGATCGGCTCGATCTTCGTCCAGCTGCTGAAACTCGCCGTCGCCCCGCTGGTCTTCTTCGCGATCCTGATATCGATCACGAACCTGCGGAACGTCAGCAACGCCGCCCGGCTGGCCACCCGCACGCTGCTGTGGTTCATGGCCACCTCGCTCATCGCGGTCGCCATCGGCCTGGCCATCGGCCTGCTCACCAACCCGGGCGGAGGCACCGGCCTGACCCCGAAGGACGGCGCCAAGCCCGACGAGGCCGGGTCCTGGCTGGACTTCCTCACCGGCATCGTGCCGACGGACGTCATCACGCCGTTCACCAAGCTCAACGTCCTCCAGATCGTCTTCATGGCCGCTGTCGCGGGCGTCGCCGCCCTCCAGCTCGGCGAGAAGGCGCAGCCGATCCTCACCCTGAGCCAGTCGGTGCTGGAGCTGCTCCAGAAGGCCCTGTGGTGGGTCATCCGCCTCGCCCCGCTGGGCAGCCTGGGCCTCATCGGCTCCGCCATCGCCGAGTACGGCTGGAACCTCATCAGCAAGTACGCGACCTTCACCGCCGACGTCTACATCGGCTGCGCGCTGGTGATGTTCGGCGTCTACCCGCTGCTCCTGGCGACCGTCGCCAAGGTCAATCCGCTGAGCTTCTTCAAGGGCGCCTGGCCCGCGATCCAGCTCGCCTTCGTCTCCCGCTCCTCGGTCGGCACCATGCCGCTCACCCAGAAGGTCACCGAACGCCTGGGCGTGCCCAAGGAGTACGCGTCCTTCGCGGTGCCCTTCGGCTCGACCACCAAGATGGACGGCTGCGCCTCCATCTACCCGGCGCTCGCGGCGATCTTCATCGCCGAGATCTTCGACGTGCACCTCGGCATCGGTGACTACCTGCTGATCGCCTTCGTGTCGGTCATCGGCTCCGCCGCCACGGCGGGCCTCACGGGCGCGACGGTCATGCTCACCCTGACCCTCTCCACCCTCGGCCTCCCCCTGGAGGGCGTCGGCCTGCTGATGGCCATCGACCCGGTCCTGGACATGATGCGGACGGCCACCAACGTTGCTGGACAGGCCCTGGTGCCGGTCGTGGTCTCGGCCCGCGAGAAGATCCTCGACCACGACGCCTACGCCCACGCCACCTCCTCGCCCCTGGACGACCGCGACGAGGCCGCCGAGCCGGAGCGCCAACTGGCCACCGTGTAGCCCCTTCGTATCGGCGCGGCCGCCGGTACGCCGCCCCGTACGCCGATACGTCTGTGCCCCCGGGACCTCATTGAGGCTCCGGGGGCACTTTTGTGATCAGAGTGTGCTGCATTGCTGTCAATTCCTTTCATGCTATGTGTTATTGAGTGTTACGGCGCTAATATGTGCTTCGTGTACATGCGGTCGTAACGGGGGGAACACGCATGCCTGACACCACGGCGGGAAAATCGCTGCGATCCGCGCGCGACATGATCGAAAAGGCGCTCCGGGAGATGACGGACAAGGCCGTTCTCCCGAAACCGGGTGCCGATCGGGGCGTTGTCGGCAAAATCGCGCTCCGTCACATCCTGAAGATGATCGATGTCGTGATCGCGGCGCTGGAGGCCCCGCCGGAATCCGACTCGATCGTCGTGTACGGGATCCTCGCCGAGGAGTGCGAGCCCGTTCTGGGACTGTCGGCGAGTGACGTATTCAGCGCGCTGGTCGAGATGTGCGGCGAGCCGCATGGATCGTCCATCCGGCCGGAACTGCCGCGGGCGAAGCAGGCGGTGATCGACACGCTCCGCAGGGAGATCGTCGCGGTGACCGTCGAATACCGGGCCCGGCCCGGGGAGACGGGGGTGCGGGTCATCGAGATGCTGTACGGAGCCGATCGGCAGAAGGTACGGCGCAAGCGCATCAAGCAGGAGATCGACTGGGGTGACATCCCTGAGGACGTGCGCGCGCGGATCATTCGTGACGGCGACGAGGGCGTCACCCTGAGCCTTCCGCTGGGGAGGGTTTGATGCCTTTCTTCATTCCCCTGATCATCATCGCGATCGGGCTGGCCATGTGGAACCGGATCATGGTCTGGGCCCGGGAGCAGCTTTTCCCCTGGGTGGCCGAGCACCTTCCCTGGATGTCCGAAACGGTGAAGCTCGCCTTCACCGAGCTGGACAAGTACGCCACGGCGGTCCGCAGAAATGTGAAGGCGGCTTGGAAGCAGCTGCGGTCCTATCTCCTCGAGCAAGTCATCGAGTTCGAGAAGGGGTTCGCCCCGAACACCTACGTCCGGCGCATGACCGCGCTGATGAAGAACCATCTGCGCAGTGACGCGCCGGTCAAGCGGATCGTGGTCGAGGAGGACGTCGCCTGGGACGACCTTCCTGAGAAATACCGTCAGTCGCTGGTGGCGGGCGACGGGGGCAGTTATCGCATGGACGTGACCAGGATGCGCGACCAGGAACTCGAAGAATGAGCCGCAGAGAAAGAAACGGGCACATGTCGCTGTGGTGGTGGACGGGCGTCGGTGTAGTGGTGGTGGCGGCGGCCCTGGTCGCGTCGCGGCGATGGCCCGCCGGGTGTGCGGGGGGCGGCCGCCTCACCGCCGTCGTGCTGGATGCCCTGGCCGAGGACTGGGCGGCGCGCATGGACACGCGCCCCGATGACATCCGGGCCGCCGTTCTCGGCTCCGGAGCCGCCGAGCTGCGCGCCCGGCTCGTATCGGAAGTGCGGGAGGTGGAGGTCGTGTTCATCAGGCCCGCGACCGGGCGGTCGGACGCGCACACCGTCGTCCGCTGCGTATTCGGAAATCCCGAAAGCGCTCTGGTGACCGAGACCGTCACCGGCTGGGACGACATTCCCGACGGCGTCCGCGCGGAGTTCATCCGCCAGGAAATCGACGAGGTCAGCCGCCACTGGTCCGTGGCGAGCTGACACCACTGATACGGGGGGCAGTGAATGGACGAGGGACGCAACACCGTGCCGCGGCGCTGGACGTTCGCCGAATCCGGCACCGCGGCGGCCGGATCGGCGACAGCGACCACAACCGAGACCGCGACGACGAACGCGACGACCGCGACGACGACCGCGACCGAGCGCGACGGGGGCTCTCCGGAGGCGATCGACTTCCGGGTGGAGCAGCCCATCCGGACCTTCGGCGATCTCGTCCTCGCGGAGGTGGTCCGCAGACGCGTCGACACCGCGCTGAACGTGGTCGCACACCGGGACGTGCTGTTCAAGGAATGGAACCTCGCGTCGATTTCCCCGCACCGCGGCGGTGCGGTGGTGAGCCTGTACGGACCGCCCGGCACGGGTAAGTCCGCGTGCGCGGAGGCCATCGCCCACCGGCTCGGCCGTCCGTATCTCCGGGTCAGCTACGCCCAGATCGAATCCCGTTACGTCGGGGAGACGCCGAAGAACATCGTGCGCTGTTTCGCCGAGGCCCGCCGCCACGACGCCGTGCTCATCTTCGACGAGGCGGATTCCATTCTCGGCCGCCGCCTGAGCCGGGTCACCCAGAGCGCCGACCACAGCGTCAATGTGTCCCGCTCGGTGATGCTCACCGAACTGGACCATTTCGACGGCGTCGTCGTCTTCACGACCAACTTCCCGGAGAACTACGACGTGGCGTTCGTCCGGCGGATCCTGGCGCACATCCGGCTGGAACTCCCCGACCTCGCCGCACGGCGCGATCTGTGGACGAAACTCCTCCCGAAGGAACTGCCGCTGCACCCCGAGGTCACCGCCGACATCCTGGCGGCCGAATCCGAGGGCATGGCCGGTGGCGACATCGTCAATGTCGTCATGGCCGCCGCCGCGGCGGCCGTGGCCCGTCGCGGAGAGCGGCGCGTGGTCGAACTCGCCGATCTCCGCGACGAACTGGCCGCCACGGCGCGGGCGCGGCGCGAGGTCGGGAACCCGCCCTCGTCGCCGCGCCTGGTGGCCTGGGAGGACGTGCCCCAACCCCGGGCGGAGGCGGGCGCGGGCACCTGGGCGGGCTCAGGGCCGGGCGAGGGCGGCGGTCAGAAGGGGTAGCGCACGGCCCAGTTCGCGCTCCCAGTACGGCCAGGTGTGGGTGCCGGGGCCGTAGAGCCGGGCGGTGAGGGCCAGCCCATGGGCCCGGGCGCGGCGTACGTAGTCCTCGGCCATCAGCCCGAGGCCCCGTTCGAGGGTGTCGACGGGGGTGCCCGCGGGGTCCAGCGGGCCGGGGGTGCCGTCGCCGCAGGAGACGTACACCGGGTAGCCGCGGGGGAGCCGGGTGAGCTGGGTGTACGGGTCGTGGGCCGCCCAGAGGGCGGACTGGACCTCGGGGTCGCCCCACAGGGCGGTGGGGTCGGCCCCGTACCGCCGCACGATGCCCTGGACGCCGCCCGGGTCCCGCAGCGGGTGGACGACACCGCTGAACGACGCGGCCGCGCGGAAGAGCCGGGGGTGGCGGGCCGCGTACGACAGGGCGCCGAAGCCGCCCATCGACAGGCCCGCGATCGCCCGGCGGCCGTTGCCGCGCAGCGTGCGCTCCAGCAGCGGGCGCAGTTCGGCGAGGTGGAAGGTCTCCCAGGCGGGCGGGCCGTAGGCGCCGCCGTTCCACCAGTTCGAGTAGAAGCCGGAGGGGCCGCCCTCCGGGGACACCACCAGGGCGGGGAGGGACGCGGTCAACCCCTCGACGTCGGTGTTGAGGGTCCATGCCTCCCAGCCGGGGCCGGGGTCGCAGCAGCCGTGCAGGAGGTACAGGACCGGCCAGCGGTGGTGCGGTCGGCGGTCGTAGTCGCGGGGCAGCAGGACCCGGGCGTGGCCGTCGCGGGCGAGGGCGGGGGAGTGGATCGTCAGGTCGAGGACGCGTTCGCTGACGCGGTCGGCGGCGGTGATGCGCGCGCGGTCGGCGGCGGTGCCGCGGGCGAGGTCGGCGGGCCGGGGCCGGGAGCGGGCCTCGGCGGGGGTGGGGAGCAGGGGC
>NZ_RIBZ01000026.1:0-14552 GCF_003721215.1 Streptomyces botrytidirepellens | reverse complement strand
GCCTCGCACAGGACGGCCGGGCCGCGCGCGTTGGCCCCGGCGAGCGCCACCGCGCCGCCGCCGACCGCGCCCGCGCAGTTGATCACGGCGTCGGGGGCGAGGGCACGCAGGGCGTCGGCCGGCTCGGCCGGGTCGGCGGTGGCCACGTCCACGGTCCGGCCCGCTCCAGCGGGACGGCCAGATAGCCATAACTCTCGGTCACGTCAGGGTCGTTGTCCTCGAACGGAACGGTGCCGTCGAGGTAGCCGAACGGACCCGCGGCGCCGGACGGGGTCACCTTCGCGGTACGGCCGTCGAGCGATCCGGCGTACCCGGGGTTCTGCGGGGGGTTGAGGCCGACAGGCGGGCGGGCGTAGGTGTACGCGTCGACCTGGCGGATGCCGAACTTCTTCTCGTACGCGGTGAGCGCGGCCATCTCCGCCGAACCGTCCCCGAACGGATTGTCGCCCGGGACCACGACCGCCTGCTACGTGGCGCGCGGCCGTCCGTTGACGGTGTCGCTGAGGAACGCGGCGTCGATGCGCGACCGCCCGGAGGCGGTCAGGTCGACCGTGGTGTACGGGGTGCCGGAGCCGTCGAGTTCGGCCGTGATGGCGGCGGTCGCGGGACCGTGGTCGTCCAGGACCAGGACCCGCAGGTCGATGACCTATGGTGAACTCCCCCCAGGGGCAGCCGCGCAGGGCGCGCGGCGCCGACCGGTGAATGGCGCGCGTCGGCACACCGATGGCGGCGTGCCGAGGCGAATGAGCGATGAATGGTCCTCAGAAACGCGGCGTCACGCGGCCGGGGCTCCCCTCCCCGACGGCTGATTCCCTCCCCCTGTCGCCGGTTCACGGACAGCGTCGTCCGGACCGGCTGCGCGGCCGAAGCCATTTTTGGTCCGGAACAGGCCCTTCGAATGCTCCTGCTGCACAGCGGGGGTATCACCCCTCGTGGGCCGCGCCGAAATCGGCTGAATGACGGCCGTCCGAATTGTTCCGCAATGAAGCGAATGGGCGGCGCCGCTCAGTCCACACTCTGGAGAATGTGCGGCTCGGCCAAGTCGTCCTCGTAACCGGCGAGGCGGATCGGAGCGGAGCGTGCCCACACCTCCAGACTGCCCACCTCCGGCGGCTCCGCCCGCCGCCCGCCGTTCTCCGCGTGTGACTCGTCGCTCGTGGTCTGCTCGGGGGTCACCGCACACTCCTTCGTGGTCGGCTGAACCGGATCTGTCGTCAGGTTAACGAGCACTTGAAGGCTCCGCCCGTCGATTCCCGAGGACTGGACAAGGAACGAACACCCCGGCCGAATGCTCCGCGCCAAGTGGCCGCAGGTCCCCATCCGTGGTGAGCTGGGACGGGAGGGGGTGGGGCATATGTCCGCCGAACGGATGAGGCCCGGCCCACCGGGCACCCGGCCCGCGAGCCCGCTGTTCGCGGCGCTCGTCGTGCTCGCCCTGCTCGCCCTGCTGGGCGGCTGCCAGGACCAAGGCCAGGGCGGCGGCCGGACCCGGCCCACCGAGCACGCCCGGTCCCCCGCCACCGGGCAGTTCCCCTTCACCGGCCTGTCCGCGAAACCCGCGCCCGTCCTCGCCGTGAAGATCGACAATGCGAGCCAGGCCCGCCCCCAGACCGGCCTCGGCGCGGCCGACATCGTCTACGTCGAGCAGGTGGAGGGCGGGCTGAGCCGTATGCTCGCGGTCTTCTCCAGCCGACTGCCCGCCGAAGTGGGACCGGTGCGCAGCGCCCGCGAGAGCGACCTCGATCTACTGCGCCAGTTCGGACGCCCGGCGCTCGCGTACTCGGGCGTCCAGTCCCGGCTGCGGTCCACCGTGGAGGCCGCGCCGCTGTATCCGCTGCCGCCCGCCACGGCGCCCCGCGCCTATGTCCGCGGTACGGAGCACCCCGCGCCGCACAACCTCTATGTGCGCCCCGAGACCGCGCTGCGCCTCGCCCCGCACGCCTCGGACGCCTCGGACATCGGCTTCCGCTTCGGCGCCGCGCCACCGGGCGGGGAGCCCAAGACGCGGCAGTCGGTGCGCTATCCGTCCGCGGGGTTCACCTTCACCTGGTCCGCCGCGGACAAGCGGTGGCTGGTGGCGATGGACGGCTCCCCCGCCCGCACCACCGACGGCGGACGGCTGGGCGCCGCCACGGTCGTGGTGCAGCACACGACGGTGCGCCCGTCGCGTTTCCACGATGTGCTCGGCAGCGTCACGCCCTTCACCGAGACGGTCGGTTCGGGCAAGGCGGTGGTGCTGCGCGACGGCAAGGCGTACGAGACCCGCTGGTCCCGGCCGGGCGCGGGGGGCGGCACCACCTTCACCACCACGGACGGCGACCGGATGACGTTCGCGCCGGGCCCGGTGTGGGTGGTGTTCACGGCCCGTTGATCCCGTTGATCCGCCGCACCGGGGGCGGCGCCGGAGGCCGGGGAGATCCGAGGTATTGCCCCTTCGGCAGGCTCGTGGCGGCATTTCGACGCACCGTCCCGGGCTGCCCATCCGATGTTTATCGTGCGCGAGGACTTCCGGTTCCTCCGGAAGGGCTGCATCATGCCCAGTGGTTCAGCCCGAGGAACTGGAGGCACGTACGTGACCGCACCCACCAGAAGAACCGTCGTCGGTGGCGCCATGGCCGCCGGAACCATCGGGCTCACCGCGCCGGCCACGGTCGCGCGCGCGGCCTCCGGCGCGGCCCCGGACACCGCCCGGCGGACGTCATCCGACGCGGACCCCTGGACCACCGTCCTCGACGACGCCGACATGGTCTGGCAGAAGATGCCCACGACCTGGTACGAGGGTCCGTACCTCGGCAACGCCCTCCTGGGCTCCGGCATCTACGCCGACCCCGACACCGCCGGGGCCGTCCGCTTCACCATCCAGCACACCGAGGTGCAGGACCACCGCCCCGAGTTCGGCTCCCTCTTCGGGCTCGCCCGGCTTCCGATCGGCCACTTCACCCTGGAGCCGGTCGGCACGATCAAGGCCGTCGACTGGCGGCTGCGGCTGCGCGACGCCGAGTTGACCGGCACGATCACCACCGACCGGGGCACGCTGACCCTGCGCGCGCTGGTCCACAACTCCCGCTCGGTCATGGCCGTCGAGGTCACCCCCACCCCCGGCGAGACGGGGTTCCGCTGGGTGTTCCACCCGGCCGAGGCCATCAGCCCGCGTGTCGCGTTCAAGCCCGTCCCCGACGGCTACACCGGCAACCCCCCGGCCACCGTCGAGGACCACCACGGCATGCGGGCCGCCGTACAGCCCCTGCTCGCGGGCGGGCAGCACGTGACGGCCTGGCGCGAGCGCACCCGCTCCGGCCGCCGCACCCTCCATGTCACCGTCGCGCACTCGCACCCCCGCAGCACCGCCCGCGACCGCGCGCTGAAGGCCGTCCGGGCCGCGTCGGCGCTGCCGTACGACGCGCTGGCGGCCACCCACCGCACCTGGTGGCACGCGTACTACCGCAAGAGCTTCCTCTCCCTCCCCGACGCCCGCCTCCAGCGCTTCTACTGGATCCAGCTCTACAAGGTGGCCTCGGCGGCCCGCGCCGACGCGCCCGTGATGGCCACCTGCGGGCCGTGGCTGGAGCCCACGCCGTGGCCCGCCACCTGGTGGAACCTCAATGTGCAGCTGGAGTACTGGCTGATCCACGGCTCCAACCACCTGGAGCTGGACGCGGTGACCCGCGCCCTCGGCGAGTTCCGCGACAACCTGTCCAACCAGCTGCACACCCCGTACCGCAAGGACTCGGCGGGCATCCCGCGCACCACCGACATGCAGCTGGTCAACGGCGCCTCGGTGACGAACGGCGGCTTCGCCGTCGGCATACCCGGCCAGGATCCGCCCACCCCCGAGGTCGGCAACCTCACCTGGGCGCTGCACAACGTGTGGCTCAGCTACCGCCACACCATGGACATCGCGATCCTGCGGGACGTGGTCTTCCCCCTGCTGCGCAAGGCCGTCGCGTACTACCTCCACTTCCTCACCCCCGGCAGCGACGGCAAGCTGCACCTGCCCGCCACCTTCTCGCCCGAGTACGGGGTGAACGCCCCGGACTGCAACTACGACCTGATGCTGCTGCGCTGGGGCTGTGCCACGCTCCTCGACTCGGCGAAGATCCTCGGCGTCGACGACCCGTCGGCACCGCGCTGGCGGGAGGTGCTCACGAAGCTCACCCCGTACCCGGTCGACGAGAACGGCTTCATGATCGGCGCGGGCGTCCCGTTCGCCAAGTCGCACCGCCACTACTCCCATATGCTCGCCGTCTATCCGCTGTACGAGGTGACCTGGGAGGACCCGGACCAGCGCGAGCTGATCGAGACGTCCCTCAACCACTGGGTCGGCTTCGAAGGCGCGCTCCAGGGCTACACCTTCACCGGCGCCGCCTCGATGTCCGCGCAGATGGGGCGCGGCGAGGACGCGCTGAAGTACCTGGGCGAGCTGATGACCCGCTTCATCCAGCCGAACACCCTGTACAAGGAGTCGGGCCCGGTCATCGAGACCCCGCTGTCGGCCGCGCAGTCGCTGCACGACATGGTGTGCCAGAGCTGGGGCGGGGTGATCCGGGTGTTCCCCGCGCTGCCCGCCGCCTGGCGCGAACTCGTGGTGCACGACTTCCGCACCCAGGGCGCGTTCCTGCTGAGCGCGGCGCGCGAAGGCGGGGTGACCCGCTGGGTGCGGCTGCGCAGCGAGGCGGGCGCGCCCTGCGTCGTACGGCATTCCCTGCCCGGCAGCATCGAGGTGCACGACGAGCACGGGCGGCGGCTGCCGTACGAACACGTCGGCGCCGGGACGATCCGCATCGCGCTGGGCAGGCGGCACGAGGCGGTGATCACGGCGCGCGGCGATCACCCGGACATGCGGGTCCGGCCGGTCGAGCCGAACGAGGCGGCGCCGCGCTGGGGGCTCCCCGCGTCCTGACGCCACGTCACGTGATACGGGGCGGGACCGTACGCGCGTACGGTCCCGCCCCGCACCGCACGGAACCGAGGGGGATGGATCACAGCGCGTGCCGGTGAGGCGTGCCCTGGCCATTCCGGGTTACCCATGAGGCATGGGACCGATCAGTGACATCGACCGGCAGCTGTTCGCGCGGGTCGCGGCCAGCCGGCTGCGCGGCGCTCATCCCCTGCTGCCCCGGCTGAGCCGGGCCGCCGACCACGGCAAGCTGTGGTTCGGCGCGGCCGCCGTGCTCGGGATCGCGGGCGGGCGCACCGCGCGGCGGGCGGCGCTGCGGGGCGTCGGCTCGCTCGCGGCCGCCTCGCTGGCGTCGAACATGGTGGTGAAGTGGACCGTGGAGCGCCGCCGCCCGGTGATGGACGCCGTGCCGCTGGTCCGGCGGCTCCGTCGGCAGCCGTGGACCAGCTCCTTCCCCTCCGGGCACTCCGCTTCCGCGGCCGCCTTCGCGACCGGGGTCGCCATCGAGTCGTCCCGCTACGGCACGCTGGTCGCCCCGCTCGCCGCCGCCGTCGCCGCCTCCCGGGTCTATGTGGGCGTCCACTACCCCAGCGACGTGGTGGCCGGGGTCGCCCTGGGGGCCGGGGCCGCCGCGCTCACCTGCCGCTGGTGGCCGCCGCGCCCGGAGGTCCCGGCGCAGGCCCGGCCGCGGGTCTCGGCGCCCGCCATGCCCAAGGGCGAGGGGCTGGTCGTGGTCGTCAACCACGGTGCGGGCAACGCCGCGGCGGCGGGCGGGTTCACCGACGCCGAGCAGCTCCAACTGCTGCTGCCCGCGGCCGAGATCGTGGAGTGCGGGCCCGACGACGACTTCATGGCGCTGCTCGGCCAGGCCGCCCACCGCGCCACCGAGCGGGCCGGGGCGCTGGGGATCTGCGGCGGGGACGGCAGCGTCAACGCGGCCGCCGCGCTCGCCGCCGAGCGCGGGCTGCCGCTGGCCGTCTTCCCCGGCGGCACCCTCGACCACTTCGCGCTGGACATCGGCGTGCCGAACTTCGAGGACACCGCACACGCGGTGACCGAGGGCGACGCGATCGCCGTGGACCTCGCCCGGGCCACCCCGCTCGCCGGAGGAGCCGAAGGGGCCGAAGGGGCCGAAGGGGCCGAAGGGGCCGAAGGGGCCGAAGGGGCCGAAGGGGCCGAAGGGGCCGAAGGGGCCGAAGGCGACGGCACCAGTCACTTCGTCAACACCTTCAGCCTCGGCTTCTACCCCGAGCTGGTCCGCATCCGCGAAAGCTTGCAGGACCGGCTGGGCAAGTGGCCCGCGGCCGCCGTTGCGCTCGGCCGGGTGCTGCGCACGGCCACCCCCATGGAGATCGAGGTCAACGGGCACCCGCGGCGGCTGTGGGTGCTGTTCGTCGGCAACGGCGGCTACTCCCCCGAGGGGTTCGCGCCCGCGTACCGCCAGCAGCTGGACGACGGGCTGCTCGATGTCCGGGCCATCGACGGGGACCAGCCGCTGGCCCGTACCCGGCTGCTGTTCTCGGCGCTCACCGGCACGCTCGGGCGCTCGCGCGTCTATACGACCCGCCGGATGCGGCAGCTGCGGCTGACCGGCCTGCACGCCCTGGACACCCGCGCCTACGACGGCGAGGTGGCCGCGGAGCCGGCGGAGGCGCTGCTGATCGACAAGCGGCCCGGGGCGCTCACGGTCTACCGGCCCGCCCAGCCGCAGAACGAACTGCTCCAGCGGGCCCGCACAGCAGCCGCCAAGGCGAAATGGTGGCGCGCAGTACTACGCAAGTAGTAGGAGGAAGTCTGTGCTCAAGGACGACGACGGAGTGGGGTCCGACCCTCAAGGATGAGGGCATGGACGATGACGGATCGGCCCAGGGGGCCTCGACGTGACCTCGCTCGCGCTGTCGGTGCTGCTGGCACTGGTCTCCTCGGTGTGCTACGCCGCCGGGGCCATCCTCCAGGAGCATGTCGCGGCGACCACGCCGCCGGGCGCCACCGGTGCACTGCGGCGCGGGAGCTGGTGGACCGCNCGCCGGGCGCCACCGGTGCACTGCGGCGCGGGAGCTGGTGGACCGCGGTGACCCTGAACGGGGCCGGGGCGGTCCTCCATGTGATCGCGCTGGCCTACGGGCCGCTGAGCGTGGTGCAGCCGCTGGGCGCCCTCACCATCGTCTTCGCCCTGCCGATGGCGGCGGTGTTCGTACGGCGCCCGGTCGGCGCGGCCGGATGGCGGGGCGCGGTGCTGGCCACCGCGGGTCTTGCGGGGCTGCTGTCGCTGACCGGTTCGTCGCGGTCCCAGGCGCTGTCGGACGGGGAGCGGTTCACGCTGGCCGTGGTCACGCTCTCCGCCATCGCGGCGCTGGCGCTGGCCGCGCGGTGGCTGCGGCCGGGCGGGCTGCGCGGGGTGCTGCTGGCCATCGCCGCGGGGACCGCCTTCGGCGTCTCCTCGGTGTTCGTCAAGAACGTCGCCGTGGAGGGCATCTGGGGCTCCTGGGCCGACGCGCTGCCCAGCCTCGTCATGATCGGACTGCTGGCCGGGAGCGGGGTGCTGCTGTCCCAGGCGTCGTACCACGGCGCCGGGCTGGCCTCGCCGCTCGCGACGGCCACGGTGGTCAACCCCGTGGTGGCGACGGCCGTGGGCATCGCCATGCTGGGCGAGCACTTCCAGTACGGCACGCCGGGCACGCTGCTGGCGTTGCTCGCGGCGCTGGTGGCGAGCACGGGGCTGGTGATGCTGACGGTGCACGGCGCGGAGACCGGGGCGGACACCGTGCGGCGGCCGGAGGACGACGGTCCCGACGACCGGCCGCCCGGCCCCAGGGCCCCGGAGGCTCCGCCCCGGCTGACCCGCCGGATCCCCCGGCCCCGGCACCCGGCCCGCAGGCGCACCCCCGACCGCGGCGAGGCGGTGCTCCAGACGCACGGATAGTCAGCTGGTGCGGTTCCGGCCGACGTACACGTTCCGGGCCCGGTAGTACGTGTCGCCGCCGGGGCCGGAGGAGCCCGAGGAGCCCTCCATCTGGAGGTTGATGATGAGCCACAGCGGCTTGCCGACGAAACCGGCGCCGCGGTGGACGGCCTTCCAGGTGCCGTCCAAGTAGTAGTGGATGTCCACGTCGGTGGCGTTCACCTTGGTGATCCAGGCGCGGTAGGTGTGCCAGTTCCCGGGGCCCGAGACCCCGACGATCGTGCTGGACACGTCGGAGGAGCTGCGGAAGGTGTTGAACCAGTTGTTGGAGTTGCCCTTGAACTCCAGGATGTCGCTCTCCGGCGGCCAGCTGTTGACCCCCGTCAGCCAGAAGGCGGGCCAGGTCCCGGCCGCGCTCGGCGCCTGGAACTCGCCCTTGACCTCGTAGTCGGGGAACTGGTCGGTCACCACGATCTGGTTCTTCGCGTGCACCGCGCCCGAGTGGTAGCGGATCGGCAGGTGCGGGGACGAGCCGCTGGTGCCCTCGTCCCAGGTGATGCGGGTGGCCTTCAGGGTGAGCACCCCGGAGGCGAGGGTGATGTGGTTGTGGTCGGTGGAGCTGCCGTACATCCGGGCGCTCCCGTTGTGGTCGGAGCCCCACGGGTAGAGGTAGTTCCACTCCGCCTCGAAGGCGCCGTAGCTCCCGAAGGAGCCGTTGATCACGTCTTCCCAGGTCGCCGCCGGTGCGGCGGCGGCCGGGCGGGGCCACCCGACCAGGGCCGCGGCCCCGCCGAGGGCGGCTGCTCCGCCGAGGAATCTCCTGCGTCCGTACGACTCGCCCGGTGCTGACACGCCACGCATGGCCGCCTCCCGAAGTCCGAAACTTCGAACACAAGCAAACAGGAGCCACCACAATCCCGCGGCCCCCAGAAGACGTCAACGGTTCGGGACGGAGCCCGGCGGGGAAAGGTCCGGCGCGGGACGGTGTGTTAACCGGACGGAGAATCAGGGCAACGCAGTCACCTGCGAAAACACGCCCAGTGGGAGAGTCCGCCCCTCCCTAAGACCCTCCCCATGCTCCAGGGCCCCGCCGAGTCTCTGATCGTGGACGCCAGCGGGCCCCGCGAAGCCCGTGTCAGCCCTGGATACCCCGTGAAAGCTTCGCCACCGCTACTGCCAACGGCAGCACCCACCGGCCCCCTTGATCACGTCCACCATTTGGACACAGACCGTGACGCCTGTCACAGATTCCCTGCGGTGGGTCGTAATCAGACCTTTCCGTAAAGGGCTTCTCCAGAATTCGAGAGCCCGAGCTACATCGGCCCGGAGGCAGGCGATCAAGACGATATACATGCTGCACCAGGCCCAATAGCATTCCTGATAAGCCCTCATGGAGCTCTTTCCCTGTAACGTCACCCGGTCCGGGAATATCAGCGACCACGGAAACCGAAATTTTGGCCCACCACCATACGCTCCTACGCGATGCCAGGAACTGCCCTACTACTGAGCAGTCGCCCATGGATTTACATCGCCTCTCTCCAGTTCCAAGGCTGCCCACAGCCGTATCGCTGTCTCGCACCGCGGCGCTCTACGGCCAGGTCATCGAGCACGGCCCCCTCCAGGCATACGCTCACGGTGCGCTCGCGTTCCTGGCCTACTGGGGCGGTCGCCCATCTGAAGCCGTTCGGCTCGTACACACTGCGCAGCGGTTCGGGGGACTCTGTGACACCGCCCGCACCCGCCTGTCCGTGATCGAGGGCCGCGCGTACGGGCACCTGGGGAACCCGGCCGGAGCAGAACGTGCTGTGCGAAGCGCCCTCGAACAGCAGACCGGGGCCCGAGACGAGCTTCACGACGACATCGGCGGTGAGTTCGGGTTCCCGGACGACCGCGTTGCCATGAGCAACGCCACGACCTACTTGCTGCTGCGCAACTCTGAGGGGGCAGAGGCAGCCGCACACAGCGCCCTGCACCTCTTGGGCAATAGGCCCGAAGACCAGCGCCCTCTACTCATCGCGACCCAAGCGTCGGTGGATCTCGCCCGCGCCCGGCTCCTGCGCGGTGAACTCGACGGGGCCTGCGAGGCTCTGGGCCCCGTCTTCGAAGTGCCCACGGTTTGGCGCGGCGCGGGGACGCTGGAGCGTCTGGCCGCTGTTCGCTCTGGGCTAGCCAGCTGAGTGCGAGCGCCGAGGCCGCGAACGTCACCGCGTCGATCAAGAACAGCGTCTCCGCCGAGATGAACGCCAGCAGCAGCGCGGCCGTCCCCGGCCCCAGCACCCACGTGAACCGGCCCGTCAGATCCATGAGGCCGTTCACCGGCTGGACCTGGTCCTTCTCGACAAGTTCCGGCGTCAGGGCCGCCCGGTTCGGCTCCGTGATCGCATCAGCCGTGCCGATCAGCACGATGACGACCATGACCCCCGGCAAGCCGATCGAGTCCCACAGCCACGGCATCGCACCCACCACCGCGACCTGCGCGGCATCCACGACCGCCAGCGCGCGGAACGACGCAAAACGAGAGAGCACTCGTCTACCGAAGGCACCGATGAGAATGTGCGGGATCGACTCGATCATGGCGACCACGCCCATGGCGACGGCACCGGCCCGGTCCCAGACCGTCCACATCAACGCCAAGGTGAAGAAGCGGTCCCCGAAGACAGACAGTGTCTCGGCCAACCACAAGATCAGAACGGGCCGCTGCCTGAGCAGCCGCAGATAACTCACAGCGAGACCCTAGATGTGTTGTCCGGAGAGGTTGGTGATGCGGCTGGCTGGGGTGTGGCCGCTGATTCCGGTGTGGGGTCGGTGGTAGTTGTACCAGTCCAGCCAGTCGGGGAACGCGGCCTGGCGTTCGGTTTCTGAGGTGTAGGGCAGCTGGTAGGCCCATTCATCGAGCAGGGTGCGGTGGAAGCGCTCGACCTTGCCGTTGGCCTGCGGTCGCCAGGGGCGGGTCCAGCGTGGGCTGATACCCAGGTCATGGCAGGTCTGCCGCCAGGTGTTCTTGGTGTAGGCCCAGGCGTTGTCGGTCAGCACGCGCTCGACGGTGACGCCGTGGGCGGCGAACCATGCGGTGGCGCGGGTGAGGAAGCCGGCGCAGGTGGGGGCCCCCTCTCGTCGGGCAGGTTCTCGGTGTAGGCCAGGCGGGAGTGGTCATCCAGGGCGGTGTGCAGGAAGGCGTAGCCGGTCCGGCCCTTGTTCTTGCGGGCGACTGCGCGTCCGAGGGCTTTGTGGCCGCCGCCGTCGGGGATCCGGCCGAGTTTCTTGACGTCGATGTGGACCAGTTCGCCCGGTTGGGAGCGTTCGTAGCGGCGGACGGGTTCGCCGGTGGCCCGGTCCAGCGTGGTCAGCGGTGGTTGGCCGTGGCGTTGGAGGATGCGGTGAGCGGTGGAGGCGGCGACGCCGACGCGGGCCGCCAGCCGCAGCGGGCCGATCTGGTGTTCACGGCGCATCCGCAGCACCCGCTCCTCCACACCGGCGGGTGTCCGGCGTGGTGAGTGGTGGGGGCGGCTGGAGCGGTCGTGCAGGCCCGCTGCCCCGTGGCGGCGGTAGCGTCCGGCCCAGCGGGCTGCGGTGGTGTGGCTGACCTGGAACCGTTCGGCCGCCCGCCGCAGGGGCCAGCCGTCCTCGACGACACACCGGGCCAGACGCAGCCTGCCGGTCGGAGTCAGCGGGGCGTTACGGTGGATCAACGAGGGCCTCCTGGGCGTCGGCGGTAGATGTCGCAATCCACACCGAAACCAGAGGCCCTCGCCTCGTTCAAACACCCCTCACGGCGCGTCGCCCGTCACCAACGTGCCGGGACAGCACAGCTAGGCCGTGTCTTTCGGATCATCGCGAAAGACACGGACTGAGGCCCGGCGCTTGCGGGGCTATCGGGGTCGCAGGGCGTGGAGATCTGGCAGATGGCGTTCGCCGACGTGGGGCAGGGTGGTCCTCCGTCCTTGGCTGTCGCACAGACGTACGCGCTGCCTCGGTGGGGACGAGTCCGTCTCCACGACGATGTCCTGGATGTCGGGCCAGGCCCACTTCCGCACCCGCACCACCCCGACCACGGCGATCCCGCTTGCCCGCACCACCGTGCGGGCGCGCCACAGGGACAGGGCCCACACGCCGTCGACGATGGTCAGAACTCCTATCAGGATCGCGGCGACCCAGCCCGGCAGGTCGTTGATGACCACCTCGAGCACCCCGCACGCCAGCATCAGCGCGATGAGCGCGAGCACTTTCAGCCGCGCGCGTCTGTCGGCGCGGTACTCCCGTAATATCACATCCGTCACGCCCGTCACACCCATGCCCCGCCCTCCGGGTGGCCTACTTGGCGGCCCAGTAGCCCAAGTTGTTCCGGTTCCCCTCCGCCGCCCGGCGCGGCGCGTCCGGTGATCCCAGCAGACCGTACGGCAGATACCCGGACTGGACACCGAGTTCCCACCCGTGGACCTGGACGGCGAGGCAGGCCAGGGCGAGAGTGCCGAGGGGAAGGAGGGACCGGGGCGCGGGATCACCGGCATCGGCCTCGACGCTCTCCCGGTACGCGACCAGCCGGGCGACGAGGGCGTCCTCGAAGGCGTGCTGGTCGTCGTCGAGGAGTACGCGGAGCAGCCGCTGGTCCGCGCTCAGCGCGTCGCCGACCTCGTCGAGCCGCCGGGCGGCCGCCGCGCGCTCCCCGGCGTCGGGCTTGCGCAGCGGAACCGTTGGCCAGTCGCGGGGCAGATGCCCGGCCGCCTCGGTGAGATAGGGGCACAGGGCGTCCATGGCGGCGAGGTCGGCGGGGTCGGAGACGGAGGTGTACCGGTTGTAGGGCACGCCGTCACGGATGGCGGGCGCGTAGTCGCCGCGCAGCAGCAGCCCGGTGACTCGCTCCCAGTCCCACACATGCCCGCTGACGACACACGTCTCGAACATGTCGAGCCAGGTCCGCGCGGTGGGCGCCTCCTTGACGACGTCCCGGAAGGTGATGGGCCCGTCCCCGAACTCGTCGTCGTCCGGGTCCGTGCTGATCCGCTCCCCGACGAGGGGAAACCGGAGTTCCTGGTCCCCGTTCGGGAAGCACATGATGCTCAGCACTCCGTGCACACACTCCGCGGCGGTGGCGGCGACCGTGCGGGCCGCGGCGTCGAGCCCCGGCTCCGTCACCGATCGCGCGGCGACATGGTCGAGCAGTTCGTCCGCCATGGCCCGGATCAGCGTCGGCGAGATGCTGCCGTACCGCAGCGAGTGCCACCGCGTGTAGGCCCGCCCGTCGATGTCGTCGAGCGCCTCGGCCAACCGCTGCTCGTCAACCTGATGGCATGTCACGTCCTGCACGTGCCCCGTCCCTTCATGAACTCCACGACTGGACGGAGCACGTTATCAACGGGCACTGACAGCATTAGAGCGTTTTCTTTCGGATCACCTCGCCGGCCAGATGAAGATGGCGGCGATGTGGAGTCCGGCGAGGTAGATGGCGGCGGTCTTGTCGTATCGAGTGGCCAGACCGCGCCATTGCTTGAGCTTGTTGATACATCGCTCAACGGCGTTGCGCTGCTTGTACGTCTCGCGGCCGAACGCCTCCTTCGCGACGGCCGGATCAGACTCCTCCCCCTGAGGACCCGGCAGTGCGGGCACGGCCAGTCGACGACGGCAGCTTGACGGGTGATGCGGAGCGCGGTTTCGACCCGGGTGGCGGCTGCGGCGGCGACGCTGGTGATACGGGCTGCTCGGCCCGACCCGAGCGGAAGGATTGGCCCGGGGACGCTTTCCAGCCGGGCGGCGAGCCAGGCGGCGGCGTAGAAGGCGCGGCGGGTGCCGGGGTAGCGCCAGCGGCGGGGCGGAGGCGAGCTGGTCGCGGCGGGCGATCTGACGGCCCGCCGCCGCTCGCTCGGGCGGCATCAGCTCGTCGAGCGCGGCCTGGTGGTCGGCCTGCTGCCGTGCGGGCGGGGCGGTACTGGTCGCGCCAGCGGCGGCGCGGCGCAGGAGTTCGTCCAGCATCCCGGCTGTCCCGGGGATACCGCGCACGATGCGCCGCTGGGCACTCGAGATCTTCGACGCTTGGCACACTATTTTTCTTTACCGCGCCGGTAGATCTCCGCACTTGTCGCCCCGCCAAGGGATCGCCGCAGGTCAGAAAGGCTACAGATGCCGTTGTGGTCGCATGTGGTCGCAGAATCGCCCGGGCCGTGCGCGACAATGGGCATAGTGGTTCAATGTGCAACTTTTGGAAGCGATCACCATGCGCTCCGCCACCGCTCGCGGGCGCGTCTACCGCCGGTGCGGCTGCCGGGACCAGCGGGACAAGCAGCTCGGCTCACGCTGCCCACGGCTCCCCGACGAGCCTGATCACGGCACCTGGACCTTTGCCGTCGATCTCCCCTCCCCCGCTCATCGCCGTCGTACCGTTCGCCGCGGCGGCTTTCCCACGCAGAACGATGCCTCGGAGGCTCTGCGGCGGCTGGTCGCCAGCGACGGCGACGGGTTCTTCGCCGATCCGAACCAAACGGTCGGCGACTACCTGACTGCCTGGCTCCAGGCCAAGGCCATGACGCTGAAACCGACCACCATGGCCCGCTACCACGCCTACGTCCAGGCCGACCTCATCCCCGCCCTCGGACACATCAAGCTCGACGACCTCGGCTACGCACACATCGCCGCCTTCGTACGGAACCAGTTCGCACACGGCCGCGGGCCGGTCACCGTTCACCGGATCCTGGCCACCCTCTCCAGCGCCCTCGGCGAAGCCGTCAAACACCACCGCCTCGACCGCAACCCCGCCCGGCC
>NZ_RIBZ01000286.1:0-16107 GCF_003721215.1 Streptomyces botrytidirepellens | reverse complement strand
TCCCGCGCCTCGGCCCACACCGCCCCCACCACGCCCCCCACACCGTTACCCCCTCCCATCCCTACGAGGAGCACCTCCATGAGCGACGAGACGACCGCCCCACACGCCATCCCCGGGGAGGCACGACGATGAGAGTCCTGCTGCTCGGCTCCGGCGGCTACCTGGGCCGCTACGTCGCCGAACACCTGCTGGCCGACCCCGCCGTCCAGCTCACCGCGCTCGGCCGCGGCGACGACGCCGACGTGCGGTTCGACCTGTCCAACGGCAGCCCCGGCGCGCTCACCCGCTTCCTGAACGCGGTCCACCCCGGCGTGGTGATCAACTGCGCGGGCGCGACCCGCGGCGGGGCCCGCGAGCTGACCCGGCACAACACCGTGGCCGTCGCGACCGTCTGCGAGTCGCTGCGCCGCAGCGGCTGCGGCGCCCGGCTCGTCCAGATCGGCTGCTCCTCCGAGTACGGGCCCTCCCAGCCCGGTTCGTCCACCGCCGAGGACGCCGTGCCGCGCCCCGGCGGCCCGTACGGGGTGAGCAAGCTGGCCGCGACCGAGCTGGTGCTCGGCTCCGGTCTGGACGCGGTGGTGCTGCGGGTCTTCTCGCCGGTCGGGCCGGGCACCCCGGCCGGTTCCCCGCTCGGCAGGCTCGCCGAGGCGATGCGGCGCGCGATGCAGTCCGGGGACAGTGAGCTGAAGCTGAGCGGCCTCGGGGTGCAGCGGGACTTCGTGGACGTACGGGACGTGGCGCGGGCGGTGCACGCGGCCTCGCTGTCGGCCGCGCAGGGCGTCGTCAACATCGGCACCGGGCGCGCCGTCCGGCTGCGCGAGGCGGCCTCCGTGCTGGCCCGGGTGGCGGGCTTCGGCGGCACCCTGCACGAGGTCGACGCCCCGCCCGGGCGGAACCCGCTGCACCCGGCCGCCCACATCCCGGCCCCGGCGCACGCCCCCGGTCACGCTCCGGCCCCCGTCCCGCACGCCCCCGGTCACGCCCCCGGACCGGGGGAGCACGGCGGCGCCACCGCGTACCCGTACCCGGACGGCTGCGGCAGCTGGCAGCAGGCCGATGTGCGCACCGCGCGCGACCGGCTCGGCTGGCGCTCCCGGATTCCGCTGGAGGAGTCGTTGGCCGACATCTGGATGGAGGCGGCGTGTCGTATCTGATCTCCCCGGGGCCCCGGCCCGGCCCGGCGCCGCCGCCCGCCGCGGGTCTCGGCCTGGGGGTGCCGGGCTGGGCGCACCCGCTGGTCGCGCCCGTCGAATGGGGTGAGCTGACCCGCCGCGGCACCCCGGTGCACTGGGCGGTCCTGGACGTCGCGCGCGGCCCCGGCTCGTGCCCGGACCCGTACTGCGCCGCCGCGGTGGCCCGGCTGCGGGTCGCGGGCGTCCGGGTGCTGGGGCGGCTGGACGTGAGGTTCGGCACCCGCCCCTTCGGCGAGCTGGTCGCGGACGCCGGCCGCTACCTGGACTGGTACCGGCCCGACGGCTTCTATCTGGACCGCTGCCCGTCGGAGCGCCCGGGCCTGGCGGAGGTCCGCCGGATCGTCACCACGCTGCGCGCGCTGCGCGGCGGGGCGTTCACGGTGCTGGGCCAGGACACCCATCCGTACGAGGAGTACGCGGAGATCGCCGATCAGCTGGTGACCTTCCGCGGCCGGTGGGCCGAGTACCGCTGGTCCCAGGTCGCGGAGTGGACGGCGGGCTATCCGCCCGAACGGTTCTGCCATCTGGTGCACGGGGTGCCCCGGCCGCATCTGGACGAGGCGCTGCGCATCGCCCGCTGGCAGGGGGCGGGCACGGTCTTCTTCACGGACCGCACGACCCGCCCGGGCCAGCGCTCCGACTCCGCCGCCCTCTGGGAGACGCTGCCCGGACACTGGGACGATTTCGTCTCGCGCATCGGACCGTGTGTCATGGAATGAGATGGGGCGTGGCAGTGTTACGAGGAGACGAGAAGACAATCCCGCTCACGCGGGGCTGACCACCGCTCCTACCCACTACGGAGTCCTTGTGTCGCTGCCACCCCTGGTCGAGCCGGCTGCCGAGCTCACCGTCGACGAGGTCCGCAGGTACTCGCGCCATCTGATCATCCCGGATGTCGGTATGGAGGGCCAGAAGCGGCTGAAGAACGCCAAGGTGCTCTGTGTGGGCGCGGGCGGTCTCGGCTCGCCCGCCCTGATGTACCTGGCCGCCGCCGGTGTGGGCACGCTCGGCATCATCGAATTCGACGAGGTCGACGAGTCCAACCTCCAGCGCCAGATCATCCACAGCCAGGCGGACATCGGCCGCCCGAAGGCGCAGTCCGCGCGTGACACCGTCCTCGGCATCAACCCGTACACGAACGTCGTGCTGCACGAGGGCCGCCTCGAAGCCGACAACGTGATGGAGATCTTCTCCCAGTACGACCTGATCGTCGACGGTACGGACAACTTCGCCACCCGCTACCTGGTCAACGACGCGTGCGTGCTGCTGAACAAGCCGTACGTCTGGGGTTCGATCTACCGCTTCGACGGTCAGGCGTCCGTGTTCTGGTCCGAGCACGGCCCCTGCTACCGCTGCCTGTACCCGGAGCCCCCGCCGCCCGGCATGGTCCCCTCCTGCGCCGAGGGCGGCGTCCTGGGCGTGCTGTGCGCGTCCATCGGCTCCATCCAGGTCACCGAGGCCATCAAGGTGCTCACCGGGGCCGGTGACCCGATGGTCGGCCGTCTGATGATCTACGACGCCCTGGAGATGACCTACCGGCAGGTCAAGGTCCGCAAGGACCCGGACTGCGCGGTCTGCGGCCCGAACGCCACGGTCAAGGAGCTCATCGACTACGAGGCCTTCTGCGGTGTCGTCTCGGACGAGGCCCAGGAGGCGGCGGCCGGTGCGACGATCACTCCCAAGCAGCTCAAGGAGTGGATCGACGACGGCGAGGCCATCGACATCATCGACGTCCGCGAGCCGAACGAGTACGAGATCGTCTCGATCCCGGGCGCCCGGCTGATCCCGAAGAACGAGTTCCTGATGGGCACCGCCCTCCAGGACATGCCGCAGGACAAGAAGATCGTCTTGCATTGCAAGACGGGTGTCCGATCCGCGGAAGTCCTGGCCGTCCTGAAGTCCGCGGGCTTCTCCGACGCCGTCCACGTCGGCGGCGGCGTGATCGGCTGGGTCAACCAGATCGAGCCCGACAAGCCGGTCTACTGACAGCTGTGTGCGCAAGGGGCCCGGACCGGCGGTCCGGGCCCCTCGTCGTTCATCCGCAGGTCGTGCCGCTCGCGGGCACCTTCCCGTCGAGCAGATAGGCGTTCACGGTCTTCGTCATGCAGGCGTTGCCGCTGTTGTACGCGCCATGGCCCTGCCCCCGGTACGTGACCTCGACGCCCACGCCCCGGCCCAGTTCGCGGGCCATCGTCCGGGCCCCCTCGTAGGGGGTGGCCGGGTCGCCGGTGTTGCCGACGACGAGGATCGGCGCGGAGCCCTTGGCGCCCACGTCCGGGGTGTCCGCCTTACCGGCGACCGGCCAGCCGGTGCAGGCGAGCAGCGACCAGGCCAGATAGTCGCCGAAGACCTTCGAGGTCTTCCGGAACCGAGGCAGCCGCTCCTTCACCTCGCTCACCGTGTAGCGCTTCTTCTCGTCGGCGCAGTTGACCGCCGTATTGGCCGCGTTGACATTGCTGTAGCGGCCCTTGTCGTCGCGCCCGGACATCGAATCCGCCATCGCGAGCAGCAGATTGCCCTTGTCGAGCATCAGCACTTCCTGAAGGCCCAGCGTCAGGTATTTCCAGCTGTCCTTGGAGTAGAGCGCGGCGGCGATACCGCCGAGCGCCCCGCCTTGCGTGAGCTTGCGGCCGCTGTCGGTGTCCAGCGGCTTCTTGTCGAGTTCCTCCAGCAGCGTGACGATCTTCTCGGCGCCCGCCTTCGGATCGTCGCCGACCGGGCAGCCGACCCCCTTCTTGGCGCAGTCCCGCAGGTAGTTGTCCAGCGCGAGCTGGAACCCCCTGGCCTGCGCGAGGGAGCCCTGTTCGGTGTCCGCGGACGGGTCGACCACGGCGTCGAGGACCGCACGCGCCACATGCCGCGGGTACAGATGGGCGTAGACGCCGCCGAGTTCGGTGCCGTAGGAGATGCCGAAATACGAGAGTTTCCGGTCACCCAGCACCTGCCGCATCAGGTCCATGTCGCGGGCGGCGCTCACGGTGTCGACGTGGGGCAGCATCTTTCCGGACCGCTTTTCGCATCCGGCGATGTATTTCTTCGCGTCCGCGGTCGCCGCCTTGATTTCGGCGGCGTCGTCCGGAGTTCCGTCCACCGCCTCCGCGGCGTCGATCTCCTTGTCGCTCCGGCAGGTCACCCCCTCGCTTTCGCCGACCCCGCGCGGATCGAAGCTGACGAGGTCATAGCGCGAGCGCAGTTTCTCGTAATCCCCGCCGAATCCGGGCAGGGAGGAGACCCCGGAGCCGCCGGGGCCGCCGAAGTTGAACACCAGGGAGCCGATCCGCTTGTCCTGGTCGGTGGCCTTGGCGCGGATCATCGCGAGGTCGATGGTCGCGCCGTTCGGCTTCGCCCAGTCCAGCGGTACCGAGAGGTCGGCGCACTCCCAGTCGCCGCCCGGCGCCTTGCCGGTGCCCTGGAGCGCGGTCGGCGCCTCGCACCCCTTCCAGCGCGGCTTCTGGCCCGTGAGCGAGCCCGGCAGGCCGGAGGAACCCGGGGGCGCGGCCGGGGCGGTGGACGAGCGGCCGGAGGACGGGGTGGCCGACGCCTTGCCCTGGTCCTTTCCGCCGCCGCTACAGCCGGCGACGGCGATGAGGGTGACCGCGGCGGTCGCGGAGACCAGCGCCCTGGTCGCCCTGGTCCGTATCGTGCGGAGGGAACTCGACATGGTCGGTGATCCTATGAGGATGGTATGAGCGGGAGTGTGCGCGCTTGTTCTCCATACGGTCACAGCCGACGCGCCCGCTCGCTGATCCGGCCTGATCAACAAGACACCCCCTAGGTACAGACCTTGCCGTTCTCCGGCACCCGGCCGTTCAGCAGATACGCGTTCACGGCTTTGCGCACACAGCCGCTGCCGCTGTCGTACGCCCCGTGTCCCTCGCCCTTGTAGGTGAGCTGGACGCCGACCCCGGGCCCCAGTTCTTCGGCCATCTTGCGCGCCCCGGCGTACGGCGTGGCCGGGTCGCCGGTGTTGCCGACGATCAGGATGGGGGCGGCGCCGCGGGCGCTGACGTCGGGGGTGGTCCAGGCGCCACGGACGGGCCAGTCGGTGCACTGGGTGAGGCTCCAGGCCATGAAGTCGCCGAACACCGGGGACGCCTTGCGGAAGGTGGGCAGCTTCCGCCGGATGTCGGCCAGGGTGTAGCGCTGTTTGAAGTCGGCGCAGGAGACGGCGTTGAGCGAGGACTGGAGGGTGCTGTAGTCGCCGTTCTCGTCGCGCCCGTTCATGGCGTCGCCGAGGGCCAGCAGGATCCCGCCGTCGCCCTGCCGGGCCGCGGCGATCCCCTGGGTGAGGTACGGCCAGAAGTCCCGTGAGTACAGGGACTGCGCGATGCCCCCGTCGGCCAGCGACTGGGTCAGCTTCCGGTTGCCGCTGCCCGCCACCGGATGGCGGTCGAGGCGCTTCAGCAGGGCCTGGATCCGGGCCTGGGTCGGACAGCCGGCCGCGGCGGTGCCGCGGCACTCCCTCAGGTAGTCGCCCAGCGCCAGTTGGAACCCCTTCGCCTGGCCGAGGGCGCCCTGTTCGGGGTTCTGGGTGGGGTCCACGACCCCGTCGAAGAGCGCCCGGCCCACCTTCTTCGGGTACAGATGGGCGTAGACGCCGCCCAGTTCGGTGCCGTAGGAGACGCCGAAGTAGTACAGCTTGCGGTCGCCGAGGACGCGGCGCATCAGCTCCATGTCGCGGGCGGCGTTGGTGGTGCCGACGTACGGGAGCACCGCGCCGGACCGCTTCTCGCACCCGGCGGCATAGCCCTTGACGCGGCGCACCAGGGACGTGACCTCGGCGGAGTCGTCCGGGGAGGCGTCGGCCGCGTAGTAGGCGTCGAGCTGCCGGTCGCCGAGGCAGTGCACCCCCTTGCTGCGGCCGACCCCGCGCGGATCGAAGCTGACCAGGTCGTAGCGGGTGCGCAGCTGCTTGTAGGTGCCCGCGAGGGCGGGGAGCGTGGCGACGCCGGAGCCGCCGGGGCCGCCGAAGTTGAAGATCAGCGAGCCGATCCGCTTTTCGGGGTCGGTGGCCTTGGCGCGGATCATCGCGATGCCGACGGTGGCGCCGCGCGGCTTGGCGTAGTCGAGCGGGACGTGCAGGGTCGCGCACTCCCACTCCCGGCCCGGGGCCTTGGTGGTCGCCCCGTCCTCGCTGTCGGAGGGGGCGGGGCAGGTGCTCCAGCGGAGCTTCTGGCCCGCGGTGGTGTCCGGCCGTCCGGGGTCGCCGCCGCATCCGGCGGTGGCGGCGAGCAGCAGGGCGGCGGCGGACAGCGCACCGGTGCGCAGGGGTCGGGACACGGCGGCTCTCCCGGGGTGGCGGCGTACCGCCATCCTGCGGGCCCCGGCGGGGTCGCGCGCGCACAGCGCGGGCGTACGGGTGAGGGCGCGGTAGGGGGTGTCCGCGGCTACAGCGCCTCTCGGCGGGTGAGGTGGGTGAACGCCAGCCAGCCGGGCAGCACCGGCAGCCAGAAGACCATCAGCCGGAAGAGCAGCACCGCGGGCGCGGCCGTCTCGTACGGCAGCCCGGCGAAGGTGAGTCCGGCGATCAGGGCGGCCTCGACGGCGCCGACGCCGCCCGGGGTGGGCGCCGCCGACCCCAGGGCATTGCCCGCGAGGAAGACGACCGCGATGCTCGCGTAGCTCAGGTCGCCGCCGAACGCGCGGATGGACGCGTCGAGGCACATCACGTTGGCCGCGGTCAGCAGCAGCATGCCGCCAATTCCGGCGAGCAGCTTCCTGGGCCGCTGGAGCACGTCCAGCATGCGCGGCACGACGCCCGCGAACAGCGACCGCACCCGGGTGGAAACGAACTTCCGCAGTGCGGGCACCGCGGTGACCACGAGGGTCAGCACGGCGCCCGTCAGCAGCCCGGCGATCACGGTCCGGGAGGGGGAGAGTGTCGGGGTGCGCTCGGTGCCGGTGATGTAGCCGAAGGTGGCCAGCAGCACGATGTGGCTGGCCAGGCCGAACAGCTGTGAGGCGCCGACGCTCGCCACCGCGAGCCCCGGCCGCACCCCGGCGCGCTGGAGGAAGCGGGCGTTGAGGGCGACGCCGCCGACCGCCGCGGGGGCCACCAGCTTCACGAACGAGGCGGCGACCTGCGCCAGCACCGTACGCCCGAAGGGCACCTTCTCCGGGACGAAGCCGAGCAGGCTCAGGGCCGCGGCCACATAGGTGAGCGCGGAGAAGAGGAGCGCGAACACCACCCAGATCCAGTTGGCCTCGCCGACCAGGGCGCCGAGCTTGAGGTGGGTGAACTGGGAGAGCAGGAAGTACGCCGCGAAGGCGCCCGCGCAGAAGCTGACCAGGGTGCGCGGCTTGATGCGCTCCAGCCGCACCGGCTCGATCGGCGCCTGCGGCCGTACCAGCAGCACCTGACGGCGGATCTGGGCGAGCAGATCCTCCTCGCGGGCCTCCTCCAGGGCCTCGTCGATCGCCCGCTTCTCGGCCTGCTTCTCGGCCTTGGCCGTCTTGCGGTCGGTGACGACCGGTTCGGCCCTGCGCCCGCCGTCGGCCTCTCCCGGGGCTCCTTCCCGGGCCTCCTCGGCCTCCCGCGCCCTGGCCTCCTTGGCGGCGCGGGACGCCTCCAGCACCGCTTCCCGCTGCCGCTGGGCGCGCTCCCGGGCGAGGTGGCGCAGCGTCGCCCGCGTGGCCCGGCCCAGGGCGAGGGGCTGGAGCAGGGGGAGGCTGTCGGCGACCGCGTCCGGCCCGATGACGTCGACCGCGGCGGCCACGGAGCGCTCGGCGCCCACCCGCAGCCCCAGGGTGGTCATCAGCTGGGCGATGTCCATCCGCAGCACCAGGTCGCCCGCCGCGATCTCGCCGCCGCGCAGATCCGTCAGGATGACCGCGCCGGAGCGGTCGACCATCAGGGCGTCGCTGTCCAGCCGCCGGTGGGCGATGCGCCGTGACTGGAGCGCCTGCACCTGGTGCCAGGCCCCGGCCAGCAGCTCGTCGGTGATCGCCTCGTCCGGCAGGGCGTGCAGCGGACGGCCGCCGATGTGCTCGTAGATGAGCATCACGGCGTCCGGGCCCAGCTCGGAGGTGGCGATCAGCTTGGGCGCGTTGGCGCCCGCCGCGATCGCCGCGTACGCGAGCAGCGCCTCCTGCTCCAGGGCCTGGCGCAGCGACTGGAGGCTGCGCGGCGGGGTGATCGTGCGCAGCGTCAGCCGCTGCCAGACGCTGTAGAAGAAGCCCTGGGCCTGCTGTTCGCGGTCGACCACGGTGACGTCCAGCGGCGGCCCGTCCTCCAGGGTGACCAGATAGCGGCGGCCCCGGTCGCTGTGGTTGCCGTGCTCGTCGACGGCCTCCTCGGCGCGCGCCGCGCTGACCGGGTTGAAGCCGACCCGGCGCAGCCCGGCCAGCAGGTGCTGGCCGGTGGGCCGGACGTTGGGGGAGCCGACGGCGTAGAGCGTGCCGTAGGCGACGGTCCAGCCGATGAGCACCGTGATGATGATCGAGAACGGGGTCGTGTAGCCGCCGACGAGCACCGCGAACGCGTCGAGCAGCAGCACGCCCCACATGGCCACCCGCCAGCGGGGGCGGCGCGCCATGCCGACGGCCGTCATATACGCGATGACGGGGGCGAGGTAGCCGTGCACGGGATCGCTCAGGGCGCCGCCGGGCGCGGGCTGGGTGAGGGCCTCGCGGATCGAGTCGGGCGCGGCCCTGGCGACCCACAGATCGGTGGCGAGGGAGATGCCGTGGGCGAGGACCGCGGCCAGGACGCCGTCCGCGATCCGCAGCCCGTCCCGTTTGACCAGCCGCTCGATCGCGAACGCCACCGGCAGGACGAGCACGGCGATGCTGGCCGTCAGCCCCGCGAAGTCGATCACCAGCGGGGGCGCCTGGTTGGCCCCGTGGCCGATGTCCTTCTCCAGCCCCGCGGTGGTGCCGTGCGCGAAGGCCGCGACGGCCAGGACGATGCCGATCCCCAGCGCGCCGAGGAGCAGCCGCATCAGGTCGGAGGGGCGGTGCACCCGGGCGGGCAGCAGCGGTTCGTCGCCCGAGACCCGTTCGTTGTGCCCCTGGGGGCCGTCCGGGTCGTTCGGCTCGTCGGGGTCCTCGGCGCCGCCGTGGTCCCCGGGGCCGTGCGGACCGTCGGTGCCGTCCGAGCCGTCCGAGCGCGGCAGCGCCTCAGGGGTGCGGGCCTCCTCTTCAGGAGGCTGCGCACCCTGCTGCTTCGCCGTCTCTTCTTGATCTCGTATCACCAGTCACCGCCCGGAAGATGGTGGCATGCCCGGGCTGCGGAGGAGGGCATCAGGGTGCATTTCGGGGATGTGAGCCTCGGATCGTACGCCCTGTAGGGGTTTCCCGCACAATGCGTGATCGAACCCCGCTGCCGTCCGCAGAGCCTTCGACGGTACCGCGCGGGACGGGGTCGGTGGCGGTGTCGGTGGTGTGCGGCAGGATGGGCGGGATGAGCCGGGAGAGCGAGGAGCCGCGGGCCGATGACGAGCTGCCCGCGTACGCGGAGCGGGTGCTGGACGTCGCCGAGCTGATCCCGCCGGGCCGGGTGATGACCTACGGGGACGTCGCCGAGTGGCTGGAGGAGGGCGGCCCGCGCCAGGTGGGGCGGGTGATGGCCCTCTACGGGGGCGCCGTGCCGTGGTGGCGCGTGGTGCGCGCGGACGGCGCGCTGCTGCCCGGCCACGAGCTGCGGGCGCTCGGCCACTACCGCGAGGAGGGCACTCCGCTGCGGGAGGCGCCGCGCTCGGCCGAGGGCCATCTGCCGAAGATCGACATGCGCCGGGCCCGCTGGGACGGCACGGAGGGCACCGAGAGCGCTGAGAGCTAGGGGTTGTCCACAGCCATTCGGGTGACGCACCGCGGCACATGAGAGGCTGTCCCGCACCCAGCCAACCCACCAGGACCGGCGATCCATGTGAGTACCTCCTCCTCGTCCCTGCCGCGACAGCGGCGGGGACGGCAGCCGTATCTGCGGCTGCCGTCCGCGGGCACGTACCGCCTGGTCCGCAGTCGGCCGGATCCGGTGGCCTTTCCTGTCCTGGACGCGCGGCAGCGCGCCGTGGTTGAGCACCAGGGCGGTCCGCTGCTGGTGCTCGCCGGGCCGGGCACGGGGAAGACCACGACGCTCGTGGAGGCCGTCGCCCGGCGGGTGCGCGAGGGCGCCGACCCGGAGCGGATCCTGGTGCTCACCTTCAGCCGCAAGGCCGCCGTCGAGCTGCGCGACCGGATGACGGTGCGGCTGGAGGGCGCGACCGGGCCGCGGGCCACCACCTTCCACTCCTTCTGTTACGCGCTGGTCCGCGCCCACCAGGACGTCGACCTGTTCGCCGATCCGCTGCGGCTGCTGTCCGGCCCGGAACAGGACGTCGTCGTACGGGAACTGCTCGCCGGACAGGCCGAACTGGAGCGCGCGGGGCGCGCCTCGGCCCGCTGGCCCGACGATCTGCGCGCCTGCCTGACCACCCGCGGCTTCGCCGACGAGGTGCGCGCGGTGCTCGCCCGCAGCCGGGAACTGGGGCTCGGCCCGCGGTCGCTGGGGGAGTTCGCGGCCCGCACCGGGCGCCCGGACTGNCCGGGAACTGGGGCTCGGCCCGCGGTCGCTGGGGGAGTTCGCGGCCCGCACCGGGCGCCCGGACTGGGGCGCGGCGGCGGCCTTCCTCGCCGAGTACCTGGACGTCCTGGACGCCCAGGGGGTGCTGGACTACGCGGAGCTGGTGCACCGCGCGGTGCTGCTCGCCGAGCGGCCGGGCGTATCGGCGGAGCTGGCCGCGCGCTATGACGCGGTGTTCGTGGACGAGTACCAGGACACGGACGTGGCCCAGACCCGGCTGCTGCGCGCGCTGGCGGGCGGCGGCAGAAGTCTCGTGGCCTTCGGCGACCCCGATCAGTCCATCTATGCCTTCCGGGGCGCCGATGTGAACGGCATCCTCGGCTTCCGGGACGACTTCCCGCGCGCGGACGGCCGCCCGGCGCCCGTGGAGGTCCTCACCACCTCGCGCCGCTCGGGCGCCCGGCTGCTCGCCGCGACCCGGCTCATCACCGGCCGGATGCCGCTCACCCGCCTCCCGGCGCACGCCGTGCGCGCCCACCGGGAGCTGACGGCGGCCCGCGACGGCGGCCGCGTCGAGGTGTTCACGTACCCCACCGCGGGTGCCGAACTCGACAACGTCGCCGACATCCTGCGCCGCGCCCACCTGGAGGACGGGGTGCCCTGGAGCGAGATGGCCGTCCTGGTGCGCGCCGGGGGGCGCTCGCTCCCGGGCCTGCGCCGGGCGCTCACCTCCGCCGGGGTGCCCATCGAGGTGGACGGCGACGACATCCCGCTGCGCCACGAACCCGCCGTGGCCCCCCTGCTGACGGCGCTGCGGGCCGCCGCCACGGCCGCGCTGCCCGACTCCGGCGGGCTGTCCGCCGCCCTCGACGTCGAGACCGCCCTCACCCTGCTCACCTCGCCGCTGGGCGGCATGGACGCCGCCGATCTGCGCAAGCTCGGCCGCGCCCTGCGCGAGGAGGAGCGGGCCGCCGGACACGCCGTACCGCGCCCGTCCGACGTCCTGCTCGCCGAGGCGCTGGCCGCGCCCGAGCGGCTGGCCGTCCACGACCCGGCGTACGCGCGCGGCGCCCAGCGGCTCGGCCTGCTGCTGCGCACGGCGCTGGACGCGCTGGCCGGGGGCGGCACCGCGGAACAGGCGCTGTGGGAGCTGTGGGACGGCACCCCCTGGCCCGGGCGGCTGGAGGGTGCCGTCCAGCGCGGCGGGGCCGCCGGGCGCAACGCCGACCGCGACCTGGACGCGGTGTGCGCGCTGTTCGAGACCGCGGCGCGCGCGGAGGAGCGCACCGGCGGCCGCGGCGCGCTCAACTTCCTCGACCAGCTCGACGCCCAGGACATCGCCGCCGACACCCTCTCGCGCCGCATCGCCCGCCCCGACGCCGTGCGGCTGATGACCGCCCACCGCTCCAAGGGGCTGGAATGGCGCCTGGTGGTCGTCGCGGGCGTCCAGGAGGGGCTGTGGCCGGACCTGCGGCGCCGCGGCTCGCTCCTGGAGGCGGACAGGATCGGCCGGGACGGGCTGGCCGAGCCGCTGACCCCGGGCGCGCTGCTGGCCGAGGAGCGGCGGCTGTTCTACGTGGCGGCGACCCGCGCCAGGGACCGACTGGTGGTCACCGCCGTCAAGGCCGCCTCCGACGACGGCGACCAGCCCTCGCGGTTCCTGACCGAGCTGGGCGTCACACCGGTCGACGTCACCCAGCGGCCGCGCCGCCCGCTGTCGGTCGCCGCGCTCGTCGCCGAGCTGCGCGCCACCACCGTCGACCCGGACGCCTCGGACGCCCTGCGGGAGGCCGCCGCGCAGCGGCTGGCGCGGCTCGCGGCGCTGCGCGACGAGGACGGCCGGCCGCTTGTCCCCGCGGCCCACCCCTCCGGCTGGTGGGGCCTGTACGAGCCGACGCACAGCGAGGTGCCGCTGCGCGACCGCGACCGGCCCGTGGCGCTGTCCGGCAGCGCGCTCGACCAGCTCGTCAACACCTGCTCGCTCCAGTGGTTCCTGGGGCGCGAGGTCAAGGCGGACGCCCCGTCGACCGCCGCCCAGGGCTTCGGCAACGTCGTCCACGTCCTCGCCGACGAGGTGGCCTCCGGCCGCACCCCGGCCGACCTCGCCGTCCTGATGGAGCGCCTGGATTCCGTATGGGACGCGCTGGCCTTCGACGCCCCCTGGAAGTCGCGGCAGGAGAAGGAGCACGCCCGGGCGGCCCTGGAGCGCTTCCTGCGCTGGCATGTGATGGAGCGCGGCGGCCGCACGGCGGTCGCCTCCGAGCACGGCTTCGACGTCACCCTCGAAGCGGACGCCTACCAGGTGCGCATCCGCGGCAGCATGGACCGCGTCGAGGCGGACGGCGAGGGGCGGGCGTACGTCGTCGACTTCAAGACCGGCAAGCAGCCCGTGACCCGCGGCGAGGTCGCCCACCACCCCCAGCTGGCGGTCTATCAGCTCGCCGTGCGCGAGGGCGCCGTCGACGGCCTCTTCGGCGACGACCGCCCCGAACCCGGCGGCGCCGAACTGGTCCAGCTGCGGCAGGGCGCCCCCAAGAAGGAGGGCGGCGAGACCGTCCCCAAGGTCCAGGCGCAGGACCCGCCCGCGGGGCCCGACGGGGAGTGGGTCGGCGAACTCCTCGCCACCGCGGCCGGACGCGTCCTCGACGAACGCTTCGCCCCGAGCACCGGGGCGCACTGCGAGCGCTGCGCGTTCCGCGCCGCGTGCAGCGCCCGCGCGGAGGGCCGCCACGTGGTGGAGTGACCCGCGGGGCGGAGTGACGGGGGATGAGATGGCTTGTGGGGACATGTCCGTTGTCGTCGGCGGAAGATGTGGCGGCTTGTCCCCCTTGTGCGCGGCTTGTCAGTGGCGACCGATAGCCTCACTGGAGTGTCAGCCCGCATCGCCGATCCCGAGGAGCTCAAGGAGCTGCTCGGGATTCCGTTCACCCCGGAGCAGACGGCGTGCATCACCGCGCCGCCCGCCCCGCAGGTGATCGTCGCCGGAGCGGGCTCCGGCAAGACCACGGTGATGGCCGCGCGCGTGGTGTGGCTGGTGGGCACCGGCCAGGTCGCACCCGACCAGGTGCTGGGCCTCACGTTCACCAACAAGGCCGCGGGCGAACTGGCCGAGCGGGTGCGGAAGGCGCTCGTCAAGGCGGGCGTCGTGGACCCCGACCCGGATCCGGGCGCCGCCGAGGAGGCCGTGGGCGAGCCCAGCATCTCCACGTACCACGCCTTCGCCGGACAGCTCCTCAAGGAACACGGGCTGCGCATCGGCCTGGAGCCCAGCGCCCGGCTGCTCGCCGACGCCACCCGCTTCCAGCTCGCCGCGCGCGTGCTGCGCACCGCCCCCGGCCCCTACCCGGCGCTCACCCGCCCCTTCGCCGACCTGGTGACGGACCTGCTCGCGCTCGACGCCGAGCTGGCCGAGCACCTGGTCCCCGCCGAGCAGCTCCGCCGCCACGACACCGAGCTGCTGGACACCCTCGACGCGGTGAAGCTGACCAACGACGCGCTGCGCAAGGTCCCGGAGGCCGCCCGCGCGCGCCGCGAACTCCTCGGGCTGGTCGAGGAGTACCGCGCCGAGAAGAGCCGCCGCGACCTGCTCGACTTCGGCGACCAGATCGCGCTGTCCGCCACCTTGGCCCGCAGCGGCCCGGAGGTCGGCCGGATCCTGCGGGAGCAGTTCGCGGTGGTCCTGCTGGACGAGTACCAGGACACCTCCGTCGCCCAGCGGCTGCTGCTGTCCGGGCTGTTCGGCGGCGGCACCGGACACCCCGTCACCGCCGTCGGCGACCCGTGCCAGGCCATCTACGGCTGGCGCGGCGCCTCGGTGGCCAACCTCGACGACTTCCCCGCGCACTTCCCGCACCAGGACGGCAGCCCCGCCCGCCGCCACGCGCTCAGCGAGAACCGGCGCAGCGGCGGCCGCCTGCTGGACCTCGCCAACGGGCTCGCCGCCCCGCTGCGCGCGATGCACCAGGGCGTCGAGGCGCTGCGCCCCGCGCCCGGCGCCGAGCGGGACGGCCAGGTGCGCTGCGCGCTGCTGCCCACCCACGCCGAGGAGCTGGCCTGGCTCGCCGACTCGATCGCCCACCTGGTGCGCACCGGCACCCCGCCCGGTGAGATCGCGGTCCTGTGCCGTACGGCCGGTGACTTCGCCGAGATCCAGGGCGCCTTGGTGGAGCGGGACGTTCCGGTGGAGGTCGTGGGGCTGTCGGGGCTGCTGCACCTGCCCGAGATCGCCGACCTGGTGGCGGTCTGCGAGGTGCTCCAGGACCCGGGCGCCAACGCGGCCCTGGTCCGGCTGCTCACCGGCCCGCGCTGGCGCATCGGCCCCCGTGACCTGGCGCTGCTCGGCCGCCGCGCCCGCGCGCTCGTCTCCCACGGCGGCCACGGCGACGCGGAGGACGACCCGGACCGGCGGCTCGCCGAGGCCGTCGAGGGCGTCGACCCGGCGGAGATCATCTCGCTCGCCGACGCCCTCGACACCTTCCTCGACTCCGGCGGCGGCCCGGACGACGGGCTGCCGTTCTCGGCCGAGGCCCGGGTGCGCTTCGCCCGCCTCGCCGCCGAACTGCGCGAGCTGCGGCGCTCGCTGGCCGACCCGCTCATGGACGTCCTCCACCGGGTGCTCGCCACCACCGGCCTGGAGGTCGAGCTGTCCGCCTCGCCCCACGCCCTGGCCGCCCGCCGCCGCGAGACGCTGGGCAACTTCCTGGACGTCGCCGCGTCCTTCGCCGCCCTGGCCGGGGGGTCCGTGGACGGCGAGGCCACCCTCCAGTCGTTCCTGGGCTTCCTGCGCACCGCCGCGCAGTACGAGAAGGGGCTCGACAACGCGCTCCCCGGCGGCGAGAACACGGTCAAGGTGCTCACCGCGCACAAGTCCAAGGGGCTGGAGTGGGACGTGGTGGCGGTGCCCGGACTGGTCGCCAAGCAGTTCCCGAGCGAGCAGAGCCGCGAGTCCTGGACGGCGAACGCCAAGGTCCTGCCGCACGCCCTGCGCGGCGACGCCTCCACCCTCCCGGAGGTCACGGCCTGGGATGCCAAGGGGCTGAACGCCTTCAAGGACGCCATGAAGGAGCACCAGCGGACGGAGGAACTCCGCCTGGGCTACGTCACCTTCACCCGGCCGCGCTCGCTGCTGCTGGGCTCCGGGCACTGGTGGGGCCCGTCCCAGAAGCGCCGCCGCGGCCCGTCCTCCTTCCTGGAGGCGCTGCGCGCGCACTGTGAGGCCGGTTACGGCGAGGTCGAGGCGTGGGCGGACGAGCCGGAGGAGGACGCGGAGAACCCGGCCCTGCGCGAGACGACCGCCGACCGCGCCTGGCCGCTCCCGCTCGACCCGGCCGCCCTGGCCCGCCGCCGCCGGGCCGCGGACGCGGTCCTGGCCCATCTGACCCGCCTGGAGGCGGCGGACGGCCCGCCGGCCGG
>NZ_RIBZ01000290.1:0-22834 GCF_003721215.1 Streptomyces botrytidirepellens | reverse complement strand
CCGGCGGCGGTCAGCAGCAGGGCGGCGGCGCTCCGGCCGACGACCCGTGGGCGACCGGCGCACCGGCCGGTGGCGGCCAGGGCGGCGGTGGCGGCGGCTGGGGCGGTGGCTCCGGCAGCGGCGGCGGCTACTCGGACGAGCCGCCCTTCTAGGTCACGGCGCGCTGTTTCACGCGGTTTCACGTGAAACATCGCCCTGCCTGGTCTGGGCGACCAGCACAAACTTCTTGATCACACTGGAGAGAGACAATGGCGAAGCCGCCTGCTCGCAAGCCTAAGAAGAAGGTTTGCGTGTTCTGCAAGGAGAAGATCTCCTACGTCGACTACAAGGACACGAACCTGCTGCGGAAGTTCATTTCCGACCGCGGCAAGATCCGTGCCCGCCGGGTCACCGGCAACTGCACTCAGCACCAGCGCGATGTCGCCACGGCCGTGAAGAACAGCCGTGAGATGGCGCTGCTGCCCTACACGTCCACCGCGCGATAAGGGAAGGGTGACCGAGTCATGAAGATCATCCTCACCCACGAGGTCTCCGGCCTCGGCGCTGCCGGTGACGTCGTGGACGTCCGCGACGGGTACGCCCGTAACTACCTGGTTCCGCGTGGTCTCGCGATCCGCTGGACCAAGGGTGGCGAGAAGGACGTCGAGCAGATCCGCCGCGGTCGTCGCATCCGCGAGATCGCCACGATCGAGCAGGCCAACGAGGTCAAGGCGCGGCTCGAGGGCGTCAAGGTCCAGCTGAAGACCCGTGCCGGCGACGCCGGCCGGCTGTTCGGCTCCGTCACCCCGGCCGACATCGCCTCGGCGATCAAGGACGCGGGTGGCCCGGACGTCGACAAGCGCCGTATCGAGGTGCAGCAGCCGATCAAGACCCTGGGCGCGCACCAGGTGTCGGTCCGGCTGCACGCCGAGGTCGCCGCGAAGGTCGGCGTCGAGGTCGTCGCCGCCTGACGCAGTGCTCGGCTGAGCATGTGCATGTGAGAGGGCCGCACTCCACGGGGGTGCGGCCCTTCTCGCTGTGCGGCCGCGTCGTGCGGACCGTCTGTCGTGCGGCCGCGCCGTGCGGCCTGCCCCGCCGTCCAGACCGCTCCGCCGTGCGGACCGTCTCGCGCCGTTCGGCTCAGGCGCGGGTCGCGCCGGTGACGATCCACCGCCCGGAGCGGGCGCGCAGCCAGAGGGTCGCCAGCCGGAGCGCCATCATCAGCGCCATGGTCCACCACACGGCGGTCAGTCCCCCGCCCCATGCGGGGACGAGGAGCGCGACCGGGGCGAAGACCGCGAGCGTGACGATCATGGCCCCCGCGAGATACGGACCGTCGCCCGCGCCCATCAACACCCCGTCGAGGACGTAGACCACACCCGAGACGGGCTGGACGAGGGCCGTCACCAGCAGCACCGGCAGTAGGGCGTCCTTCACCTCGGGGTCCGTGGTGAACAGCGGGATGAACAGCGGGCGGGAGGCGATCACGAGCAGGCCGAGCACGATGCCCGCGACGATGCCCCACTGCACCATGCGGCGGCAGGCGGCGCGAGCCCCCGCGGCGTCCTCCGCTCCCAGGTAGCGCCCGATGATGGCCTGACCCGCGATCGCGATGGCGTCCAGCGCGAACGCCAGCAGAGTCCACAGGGTCAGCACGATCTGGTGGGCGGCGACCTCGGTGTCCCCGAGGCGGGCCGCCACCGCCGTCGCGATCAGCATCACGGCGCGCAGCGAGAGCGTACGGACCAGCAGCGGTGCCCCGGCGTGGGCGCAGGCCCGTATCCCGGCGGCGTCGGGACGCAGCGACGTACCGTGGCGCCGGGCTCCCCGGACGACCACCGCGAGGTAGACGGCGGCCATGGCCCACTGGGCGACCGCCGTGCCCCAGGCGGAGCCCGCGATGCCGAGCCCGGCGCCGTAGACGAGGCCCGCGTTGAGCGCGGCGTTGGCCGTGAAGCCGCCGATGGCCACGTAGAGCGGAGTACGGGTGTCCTGGAGGCCGCGCAGCACCCCGGTGGCGGCGAGCACCACGAGCATCGCGGGGATGCCGAGAGCGCTGATGCGCAGATAGGTGACCGCGTAGGGGGCGGCGGTGTCGGAGGCGCCGAAGAGGTCGACGAGGCCGGGTGCGGTGGGGAGGGCGGCGGCGATGACGGCGGCGCCGAGCAGCAGGGCCAGCCAGATGCCGTCCATGCCCTGCCGGATCGCGCCGGGGAGGTCGCCCGCGCCGACCCGGCGGGCCACGGCGGCGGTGGTGGCGTAGGCGAGGAAGACGAAGATGTTCACCGCGGTGGTCAGCAGGGCGGCGGCGACGCCCAGTCCGGCGAGCTGTGGGGTGCCGAGATGGCCGACGATGGCGCTGTCGACCATGACGAAGAGGGGTTCCGCCACGAGGGCGCCGAAGGCGGGTACGGCGAGGGCGATGATCTCGCGGTCATGCCGACGGACGGTGCTCCGGGCGCTCGCGGGGGCCTGTGTCATGGAGGCAATCTAATCTTCCACAGGTAAGAGACACAAGACCGTATCAGTCCTTACATGACGGCGCTCGTGACGCTTGCCTCTGCGCCGTTTGTCGTGATCTTGCATCGGGTGCGGAAGTTTTTCTCCTGCACAGCCATGGGATAGAGAAACCGCAGGTCAGCGCGGCGACTCTGGGGTGATTGTGTGTTTGTCCACAGCGCTGTCCCCCGGCCCGTGCACAGGTTCGCGCGACTTCTCCACAGGATGGATCGCATCATCCACATGGCCTGTGGATAACCGAGTTGGCCGGTAGCCCCGACGGGCCTACCGTTGTCCGGCGCCCGCCATCTGTTCCGGCCTCGAATCCACCAGAACTCGACGCGTCGTGAGCGGAAGCCGGGCGCCCTGTTTGTCATAGCCCTGATTGTCAGAGCCGTGCCGTAAGACTGAGGACGTCGCGGCGAGATCCGCACCGCGGACGGGAGGAGGTGGCGGGGTGAGCGTGCCCGAGCCCATGGACGACCCATGGGCGGACTCCGGCCCGTCCGACTTCCCGTCCCCCCGCTTCAGCCGTGGCGACGGCGGCGGCCGCGGCGAGGGCGGCCGGGGGCGTGACGATCAGCATGACCGGGGCCGCGACGGCGGCTCCTGGGAAGGGTCCGGCTTCGAGCGGGTCCCGCCGCAGGACCTCGACGCCGAGCAGTCCGTGCTCGGCGGCATGCTGCTCTCCAAGGACGCCATCGCCGACGTGGTGGAGGTCCTCCAGGGCAACGACTTCTACCGCCCCGCCCACGAGACCGTCTACCAGGCGATCCTGGACCTGTACGCGAAGGGCGAGCCGGCCGACCCGATCACGGTCGCGGCCGAGCTGACCAAGCGCGGCGAGATCGCCCGGGTCGGCGGCGCCTCGTACCTCCACACCCTGGTCCAGTCGGTCCCCACCGCGGCCAACGCCGAGTACTACGCGGAGATCGTCCACGAGCGCGCCGTGCTGCGCCGCCTGGTCGAGGCGGGCACCCGCATCACCCAGATGGGATACGCGGCGGACGGGGACGTCGACGAGATCGTCAACAACGCCCAGGCGGAGATCTACGCCGTCACCGAGCAGCGGACCAGCGAGGACTATCTGCCGCTCGGCGACATCATGGAGGGCGCGCTCGACGAGATCGAGGCGATCGGCTCGCGCAGCGGCCAGATGTCCGGCGTGCCCACGGGCTTCACCGACCTGGACTCGCTGACCAACGGCCTCCACCCCGGCCAGATGATCGTCATCGCGGCCCGGCCCGCCATGGGTAAGTCCACCCTGGCCCTCGACTTCGCCCGCGCCTGCTCGATCAAGAACAACATGCCGAGCGTCATCTTCTCCCTGGAGATGGGGCGCAACGAGATCGCGATGCGTCTGCTGTCCGCCGAGGCCCGGGTGGCGCTGCACCACATGCGCTCCGGCAGCATGACCGACGAGGACTGGACCCGGCTCGCCCGGCGCATGCCGGACGTGTCCCAGGCGCCGCTGTACATCGACGACTCCCCGAACCTGTCGATGATGGAGATCCGCGCCAAGTGCCGCCGCCTCAAGCAGCGCAACGATCTCCAGCTGGTCGTCATCGACTACCTCCAGCTGATGCAGTCCGGCGGTGCCCGGCGCCCCGAGAGCCGTCAGCAGGAGGTCTCGGACATGTCGCGAAACCTCAAGCTGCTGGCCAAGGAGCTGGAGGTGCCGGTGATCGCGCTCTCCCAGCTGAACCGTGGTCCCGAACAGCGCACCGACAAGAAGCCGATGGTCTCGGACCTCCGTGAAAGTGGCTCCATCGAGCAGGACGCCGACATGGTCATCCTGCTGCACCGCGAGGACGCGTACGAGAAGGAGTCCCCGCGCGCGGGTGAGGCCGACCTGATCGTGGCCAAGCACCGTAACGGTCCGACGGCCACCATCACCGTCGCCTTCCAGGGCCACTACTCGCGCTTCGTGGACATGGCGCAGACCTGATCCCGGCCCGGTGGGTTACGACCTCCCGAGCGCGTCAGGCACCGGAGGCCTCGGTGTGCGCATTCCAGACTCCGGTTACGGCGGTTGTGCGGACATAGTCCGTGAAGTCGCGGGGCGGCCGTCCGAGAACGCGCTCGACGGTGTCGGTCATGGTGGCCCTGCGGCCGTCGAAGACCTCGACCATGAGGCTGGTCAGCTGCGTCGCGTACTCGGCCGGCACGCCTCGCCGGGTCAGCGTCGAGACGAACTGCTCGGGCGTGACCGGCAGATAACGAACCTCCCTGCGGGTCACCCTCGCTATCTCACCGACGGCATCGGCGAAGGTGATCAGCCGTGGTCCGGTTACTTCGTGGATCCGGCCGGCATGGCCGGCCTCAGTCAGCGCCGCGACGGCGACGTCCGCGATGTCCTCCGCATCGGTGAACGGCTCCGCGACCTCGCCGACCGGAAGCGCGACCACACCGGTCCGGACCAGTTCGATGAGGAACGCCTCGCTGAAGTTCTGCGTGATGAACCCCGCCCGCACGATGGTCCACTCCGCACCCGAGTCCCGCACTGCCTGTTCGCACCGCTCGGCCTCGGCAGCGCCACGGTCGGCAAGCAGGACGAGATGCCGAACGCCGCAGGCCACCGCGCGTTCTGCGAAGGAACCCACGGCTCCGGCCGCGCCGGGGAACGCCGCATCAGGATGGAAGGCCACATAAACGGAGTCCATGCCCCGTAGTGCGGGTTCCCACGTGGTGTCGTCCTGCCAGTCGAAAGGCGGCTCAGCACTCCGTGACCCCACCCGTACCGGCATGTCACGCGCACGGAGCCCGGACACGACCCGGCGTCCGGTCTTGCCTGTCCCCGCGAGGACCAACGTTGTCGGCGTAGTCGCTGTCATGCTCCACAGTCCACCGGGACGCCGGGGTACGGACCATGGTCGAGGCTCGCAGGCCCATAATGGTGCGTCTTACCCTGTGCCGGTGGACCCCTTCTCGATCCTGCTCGACGGAGCCCGGGCAAGGAACACATTCGTGCTGCGGACCATCCTGAACCCACCGTGGTCGGTGCGGGTGCGGGACAGGGTGCCCCTCAATCTGGTGGCCGTCCTGCGAGGGATGCCCTGGGTCGTGCCCAGCGCCGGTGACGCCGTACGCCTGGACGCGGGCGACATCGCGATGGTGCGTGGCCCGGACGCGTTCACCTTCGCCGATGATCCCCGCACTCCCACCCAGGTGGTCGTTCAGGCCGGCCCCCGACGGACGACCGCAGCCGGTACGGAACTTCCCGAGGCCGCGGACATGGGTGTGCGCACCTGGGTCAACGGCGAGCGAGCCCACGACGACGGCGCGGACGGCTCGTCGGTGCTGCTGATCGGCAAGTACTCGGGACCGGGCGAGATCGCCACACGTCTGCTCCGCGCGTTGCCTCCGCTGCTGGTCATCCCCACGGCCGCGCACAGCGAATCCGCGCTGGTGTCGCTGCTCGCCAAGGAGACCCTGCGGAAGGAGCCCGGCCAAGATCTCGTGCTCGAACGACTGTTGGACCTCCTGCTGGTCGGCACCCTCCGCGAATGGCTCACCCGGCCCGATGCCGATGCGCCTGCCTGGTACCCGGCCAACGGGGACCCCGTCGTCGGGTCCGTCCTACGACTCATCCACGGCGACCCGGGCCACCCCTGGACGGTGGCCGCGCTCGCCCGGCAGGCCGGGGTGTCCCGAGCGACACTGGCGCGCCGCTTCACCGACCTCGTCGGCATGCCGCCCATGGCATACCTCACCGGATGGCGCATCGACGTTGCCGCCGACCTGCTCGTGGAGTCGGACGCCACGATCGACACCGTCGCCCGTCAGGTCGGTTATGGCAGCGGGTTCGCGCTCAGTGCCGCTTTCAAGCGAGCCCGTGGGATGAGTCCGCAACGCTACCGCGCCCACGCCCGCGATCGTCCTTGACGTCGGAACGTGACCCGCACGGCGGCCGCCACGGCGCTTCAGGTCTGAGCCTGGTCCGGCCGCAGGGCGGCGGCCTTGAGCGCGCGTCGCGCGAAGACGTCCTCGCGGCGTTCTTCCATCTGCCGCAGGGCGTCCTTGCGGTCCCGCTGGGAGAGCCGGTCGAGGTACGTGTGGCCCATGAGGTGGTCGGTCTCGTGCTGGAGACACCGGGCGAAGTAGCCCTGGCCCTCGACGACGAGCGGGTTGCCGTCCTTGTCGAACCCGCGGACGACGGCGCGATCGGTGCGGGGGACCGCCATGGCGGCGCCGGGCACGGACAGGCAGCCCTCGATGTCGTCGACGAGGCGGCGGTCACCGGGGTCGGGCAGGTCCAGAACCGGGTTGAGGATGTGGCCGACATGCCGGGCCCCGGTCTCGTCCGGGCAGTCGTACACGAACAGTCGCAGGTCGACGCCGACCTGATTGGCGGCCAGGCCCGCACCGTCGGCCACGTACATGGTCAGGAACATGTCGTCGATCAGTGCCGACAGCTCCGGCGTTCCGAACGCGGTCACCTCCCGGCACGGACGGCTCAGCACCTCCTCGCCCACCACCGTGATCCTGCGAACCGAGCCCCGTTCCATGGTTGTCTCCCCCTTGCGCGCACTGCTTGCCAAGTTCTTTGCAAAGTAGCAGGCTTTGCAAAGTGACTGAAGACGACGTCAACCTGCGCGACCATCACGTCCGCACCGACCTGCTCGACCTGCTGGCCGAAGTCGGCACCGTCACGGCGACCGAGGCCGCCTCCCGGCTGGGCTACAGCTCCGGGCTCTGCTCGTTCCACCTGCGGCAGCTCGCACGCCACGGATACATCGAAGAGGCCCCTCACAGCGGGGGCCGCGCACGCCCCTGGCGTCTGAGGCGGCGCACCCCCGCGGCCGGTGGCGGGAGCGCGGAGGAGCAGTTCGGCGATCTGGCCCGGGGGCTGGAGGACGAGAGCTGGCAGCGATGGCTGACCCAGCGGGACCAGGCGCCGCCCGCATGGCGTCGTGACGAAGCCTTCAGCGCCGTCGCCTATCTGACGCCCGAGGAGATGAGCCGGGTCGCGGACGTCATCCGACGCGCGCTCGCGCCCTACCAGGACCGCGAACAACGCCCCTTGGCCCGGCCCGAGGACGCCCGGCCGGTGGCCCTCATCACCCGGCTCTTCCCCCTGCTTCCCCACACCCCGGACGACGCGAACGAGGGCTGAGGGGGGTGTGACTTGCTGTTTCCGCGAAAAAATTTGTCGCGTGGGCACGGGTGCGGCGACGGTGTGCGCACCAGGCCGTGGGCGACCGGCGCCCCGGCCCCCTACCGAAGGCAGAGCCGATGGACGCACAGTTCTGGGACGACATGTATCGCGGCGCCGACCAGCTCATGAGCGGCAATCCCAACGGAGTGCTCGTCACCGAAGTCACGGATCTGGCGCCGGGACGGGCGCTCGACGTCGGATGCGGTGAGGGCGCCGACGCCATCTGGCTGGCCCGGCGCGGCTGGCACGTCACCGCGCTCGACATCTCCCGGATCGCACTGGACCGCGCCGCCGCCTCGGCCCCGGACCTCTCCGACCGGGTGGCGTGGACCCGGATCGACCTGGCCGTCACGCCACCCCCGGCCGCCGCGTTCGACCTGGTGTCCGCCCAGTACTTCCCGCTCCTGCGCCAGGCGGAGCACACCGCGCTGCGCGGCCTGCTGGACGCCGTCGCGCCCGGCGGCACCCTGCTCTTCGTCGGCCACGACCTCGCCGATGTGCCCGCACGCATGGAGAACGGCGTCGTTCCCGGCGACTACTACCAGCCGAGCGAGATCGCCGGGCTCCTCGGCCACGACTGGACGGTCCTGGTCGACGAAACCCGGCCGCGCACCGCTCTCGCCCCGCCCGGCACCCACCACACCAACGACACCGTCCTGCGCGCCCGGCGCCTGCGGTAGTCCGAAACCCCGCCCGGCACCGAGCGCGGGCGGCTAGTCTTCCCGCCCATGACCGAGCCGACCGATCTGCTGACCACCCGGACCTTCTACGACACCATCGCCGCCGACTACGCCGAGATGTTCAAGGCCCCGCTGGACGACAAGCCGCTGGACCGGGCCATGCTCGGCGCGTTCGCCGACCTGGTGCGGGAGGGGGAGGCGGCCGGGCCGGTCGCCGACCTCGGCTGCGGTCCGGGGCGGGTGACGGCGTATCTGCACGGCCTCGGGCTGGACGTCTTCGGTGTCGACCTGTCGCCGGGGATGCTCGCGGTGGCCCGGCGGGAGCATCCGGAGCTGCGGTTCGACGAGGGGCAGATGACCCGTCTCGACCTCCCGGACGGCGCCCTCGGCGGCATCGTCGCCTACTACTCCCTCATCCACACCCCCGCCGAGCGGCTGCCCGCGGTGCTAACCGAGTTCCACCGGCTGCTGGCCCCGGGCGGCAATCTGCTGGTCGCCTTCCAGGTCGGCGACGAACCGCTGCACCTGGCCGAGCCGTTCGGCCATCCCGTGTCGCTCGACTTCCGCAGGCTGTCGCCCGACGAGATCGCCGCGCTGCTCGAGGGGGCCGGGTTCGCCGTACGGGCGCGGCAGGTGCGCGAGCCGGACGGCAGGGAGGTCGTGCCGCAGGCCATCCTCCTGGCCCGTAAGCCGTAAGCCGTAAGCCATAAGCCAAGAGAGGCCCCGGATCCCGCCCGGCGGCGGCTCGGCTCAGAGCACGTCCGTCAGCTCCTGGAGCAGCCGCCGCTTGGGCCGGGCCCCCACCATCGACCGCACCGGTTCGCCCGCGCGGAACAGCATCAGGGTCGGCATCGACAGCACTCCGTACGCCACCGTCGTCTCCGGGTTCGTGTCCACGTCCAGCTGCACCACCTTCAGCCGGTGCCCCTCCTCCCGGGCGATCTCCGCCAGCACCGGCGCCATCATGTGGCAGGGCGCGCACCAGGAGGCGGTGAACTCCACGAGCACCGGCAGCCCGGCCGTCAGCACCTCCTCGGCGAAGATGGTGTCCGTGACCGCGGGCACTTCCCCGGTCCGAGTCCGTGTCATTTCGCTCATCCCCTCGGTGTCGTTTTCGCCGTGCCGTCGCTCGCGGACGGGTCGTATGGCGTCAGCTCGCAGCGCGGCTCCGGCGCACCGTCGGGCGCCGTCGCCGCCGCCTCCAGCGCCGCCCGGGCCCGTTCCGCCCGGGCGAGCTGCGCTCCGACCTGCCGCCGTACGTCGCCCAGCCGCGCGATGCAGTCGTCCAGTTCGGCCAGCTTGCGCCGGTAGACCTCCAGCGACGCCGGGCAGGAGTCACCGGCCGGATGGCCGGAGCGCAGGCACTCCACGAACGGCCTGGTCTCCTCCAGGCCGAAGCCGAAGTCCTGGAGGGTGCGGATCTGCCGGACCAGCCGGAGGTCGTCCTCGTCGTACGCCCGGTACCCGTTGCCGGTTCGCCGCGCGGGCAGCAGGCCGATCGACTCGTAGTAGCGCAGGGTGCGGGTGGTCGTACCCGCCCGTTCGGCCAGCTCTCCGATCCGCATGGCCCCGACCGTAGACCTTGCCCCTGACGTCAAGGCCAGACCGTAGGGTGCGGGCATGACCGCACCCGAGGAGTTCGCGGAGCTGCTGCCCGCCACCCGCCGCGCCCTGCTCCACCGCATCGCCGTCGGCCAGGCCGAGGGCCGGACGCCCTCCCTGGTGGGGGCCGTGGTGCGGGAGGGACAGCTGGTGTGGACGGGGGCGCGGGGTGATACGGACGGGCAGACGCCCGGCGCCGACACCCAGTACCGGATCGGTTCGCTGACCAAGACGTTCACCGCGGTGCTGGTGATGCGGCTCCGCGACGAGGGGCTGCTGGACCTGGGGGATCCGCTGACCAAGCATCTGGAGGTGCCCGAGGCGGAGGGCGCCACCGTCGCCCAGCTCCTCGCCCACACCTCGGGGCTGGCCGCCGAGGCGCGCGGTCCGTGGTGGGAGCGCACACCGGGCGCGCTGCGCCCCGAGACGGCGGATCTCTTCGGCGAGCGCCCCCTCGTCCACCCCGCCGGACGCCGCCACCACTACTCCAACACCGGCTTCGCCCTGCTCGGCGCGCTCGTCGAGCGGCTGCGCGGCGCGCCCTGGGGCGATGTCCTCGCCCGCGAGGTACTGGAGCCGCTGGGGATGACGCGTACGTCCCTCGCGCCGCGCGCCCCGCACGCCGCGGGCTGGGCCGTCCACCCCTGGGCCGATGTGCTGCTGCCGGAACCCGCCGAGGACACCGGCCGGATGGCACCCGCAGGACAACTGTGGTCGACCGCCGCCGACCTGGCCCGTTTCGCCGCCTTCCTGCTGGACGGGGACGAGCGGGTGCTCGGCGCCGCGACGCTCGCCGAGATGCGCGCGCCCGGCGCCCCGCCCGAGGACCGGGACTGGGACGGCGGCTACGGCCTCGGGGTGCAGCTCGCACGCCGCGAGGGCCGGTTCCTGCACGGCCATGTCGGCTCCATGCCCGGCTTCCTCGCCGCCCTGTGGGTCAGTACGGACGACCGGCTGGCCGGGATCGCGCTGGCCAATGTCACCTCGGGGGCCTCCATCGCCTCCGTCGCCGCCGACCTCGTACGGATCACGGCGGAACACGAGCCGCGGATCCCGGGCCCCTGGCGGCCGCTGTCCGAGGCCGATCCGTCGCTGCTGGCGCTGACCGGGCCCTGGTACTGGGGTCCGACCCCCTTCCTGCTGCGGCTGCGCGCCGACCGCGGCCTGGAGCTGTCGCCGGTCGGCGGAACGGGCCGCGCCTCGCGCTTCCGGGCCGAGCCGGACGGCACCTGGACCGGCCTCGACGGCTACTACGCGGGGGAGACGCTGCGCGTCGTCGCGGGCGAGGACGGTGCGCCCGGCCATCTCGACCTCGGCACCTTCGTGCTGACGCGGGCGCCGTACGCCCCGGAGGACGCGGTGCCCGGGGGCGTCGACCCGGACGGATGGCGTCCGCGGTAGGAGCGGGCCCGGTCAGCCGTCGAGCGGCAGCTTGAAGCCGACGTGGCTGGCCTCGAAGCCGAGCCGCTCGTAGAAGCGGTGCGCCTCGGTGCGGGTCGCGTCCGAGGTCAGCTGCACCAGCACACAGCCCTGGCGGCGCGACTCCTCGACCGCCCACTCGATCAGCTCGGTGCCGAGGCCGTTGCCGCGTTCGTCGGCGTGGATCCGCACCCCCTCGATGATCGAGCGGGTGGCGCCGCGCCGGGAGAGCCCGGGCACCACGGTGAGCTGGAGGGTGCCGACCGTGCGCCCGTCCCGGACCGCGACGACCAAGTGCTGGTTGGGGTCCCGCTCCAGGCGCTCGAACGCGGCCCGGTACGGAGCCGGGTCGTCCGGCGACTCCCGTCGGGCGCCCAGCGGATCGTCGGCGAGCATGGCGACGATAGCGGGTATGTCATCGGCGGTCGCGCGCCGGATCTCGAAGTCGGTCACACCCGCGAGCCTACGCGGCGGCCGCTCACCGCCCCTCCACGTCCGCGCAGCCGCCGCCCCCGCGCGGTCAGCCCCCACGGCTTGAGCACCGAGATGGCGGTGAGGAAGGCATAGACGCTCAGGCTGACCGACGGCGCCAGGATCAGATCGGTGGCCGCGCCGACCGCCCGGCCCGCCGCGACGTCGGCCATCGCCGCGTCGATCCGGGCGCGCAGCGCGAAGGCGGTCGCGGCGGTGGTCACCAGCGTCAGCCAGAACTTCACGTACACCCAGCGGTACCGGGCCAGGCCCCAGGGCGTGCCGAGCGACAGCACCACCCCGCTGATCAGGGAGAGCAGGCTGACCGGGATGAGCAGCCAGTCCCCGAGGACGTTCATCGACCGGTACGCCCCTTCGGCGGCCTCGGCCGACCCGGCCGTGGCCCCGGTGATGCCCAGGGCCAGCACGCCGAGCGTCAGCCCGAGCCAGCCGACGGAGACGACCACATGCACGACGAGGAGGGCCCGGCGCACGGGCCGTTTCAGCTGTTGCATGCGCGTAACCGTCGCGCGGACCGGGCCGCCGCCGCGTCCGACGGCGGGAGTATCCGCGGGTACGCGCTGTCGAGTACGTCCGCCCCTGCTCAGCAGGCCGGGCGACGGCGCAGAGGCGCGTGGGGCTGAGCGACTTTCAGCCATTCTGCGTATTGGCGTGATCGCGGCGGGTGAGAACACCTACGGTGGGAAGAGACGCGGCGTGCGACATCACGTCGTGTTCGAGCAAGGGGGGACGGGGGAGCATGGATCCCATTACCGTGGCGGTCGCCTGTACCGCATTGGTGGTCAAGGGAGCTCTGGAATCCGCAGGCCAGGAGGCAGGCCGCTCGTCATGGGGCGGTGGGGCCCGGCTGGTGGAGCGTGTCCGGGCGCGGTTCAGCGGTGACGCCGTCGCCGAGACCGCGCTGGACGAGGCGCGGCAGAATCCGGATGACGAGGGCGCCCGTGAGCTGCTGCAGCGAATGCTGCAGGCGCACATGCTGCGCGATCCGTCCTTCGAGGACGATGTGCGGCGCATGGTCGAGGAGGCCGTGGCGGCTCAGGGCACCGGGCGGGCCTCCGTGAATGCCGCCGTGATCAAGAATGCTCAGGTTTTCAACGAAAAGGTCGAGGTCCACGGGGACTGGAAGACCTCCTGACGCGGCCAACGGCCACCGCAGCAGCGACCATCACGGCCTCGGGACATCCGCATATCCATGACGAACGTGAGCAGTGAAGCACCCGCGGGAAAGGGAGCCGAGGAAAGGGCAGCCGGACTGCCCGACGGGGGTGAGGCGCGCCCCCGCCCCGACGGCGACCCGAACGACACCGGCACACCGGGCAGCCGGGCCACGGTGCAGCCCGGCACGGAGGACGACGGCCCGGTCAGCGAGGCCGACGCGCTGCAGTCCCTTAACGCCGGGGGCGGCCACGACGAGCCGGAGCGAGCCGAGGCCGTGCGGACGGCGGCGCTGGCCGACCCGATCGCCGAGCGCATCAACTCCGAGGTTGCCGCGACCCGAATGGGCACGGTCGCGGTCTTCAACGGCAGCGTCAGCTTCGGCGGCGGGTTCCACTCCGGCGGCGGCGACCCCAGCGGTCCGCCCAGGAGCGGGAGCACGGACGGTGACGGCTCGCTGGTCCGTATCGAGGACTACGAACTCACCGACCACACGGAGTTCTACGTCCACCCCGACGGCTACCACGAGGCGCTCGAAGCGCTGACCGAGCGCTTTCTGCTCGTGCTCACCGCCCTGCCCGGAACGGGCCGGGAAGCCACGGCGGTCAATCTGCTCGCCGAGGCGATGGCGACGGCCGTCCCGGTGGGCGGAGCCGACGTCGGCGGGGCATGTCACCGGGTCCTCGACGCCGGGCAGATCACCCGGAGCGCCTGGGAGCCGGAGAAGAACAGCGGCTACCTGGTGCTGCTCGACGACTGGCCGGGCGGGGGCCACGCACCGGAGGGCGTCGAGGTGCGCCGCCTGGCCGGTACAGCCGCGAAGCTCAAGGCCGCGCACAGCTTTCTGGTGCTCGTCGGAGGCGAAGAGCTCGCCGTGACCGGCGCGGGCATCCTCGGCGACCACGTCGCCTGGCACGGGCTCACCGCCGTGGATCCGATCTCCGTTGTCGAGCGGCGGGTCCTGGGCCACGGCGAGGATTCCGAACACGCCGAGACCCTGGAGGACCTGCTCACCGGATCCGGAGCCCGGCAGGCGCTGCGTGAGCAGCCCGCGCCGCGCAACGCCGTGCGCCTTGCCTCCGTTGTGCGTGCGCAGGGGGACCTGGCCGCCGCGGTCGCCGCGTTGCGCGATCCCAGCGATCAGGTGCACGCCTGGTTCACCCGGCACCGGGACCCGGACGCCGTGGCCTTCGCCCTCGCCGCCGCCGTGCTGGAAGGCTCCAGCTATCTCACGGTCGCGGACGCGGCCGTGGAGCTGCGCGCGGCGCTCGCGCCGGCCGAGGACGCCCCACCGGACGTACGGTTCCGCGAGCGGCTGGGCCACGAACAGCCGTGGATCGAGCTCACGGCCAACGAGACCGGCGCGGCCGTCCCGCCGGTCGGGCCGCCTCGGGTGCGGTTCCGCAGCGCGCTCCTGCAGCAGGTCGTCCTGGCCTACGCGTGGACCTCCCTGGACGGGCGACGTGCCGCCATCCTGACCTGGCTGCGCCGCCTGCTCACGCACGCCGACATCGAGGTGCGCGCCCGGGCCTCGGTCGCGGCCGGCGTCCTCGCCTGGGCCGACCACCACTACGCCCTGCACCGCTTTCTGCGCACCTGGGCCGGAAGCACCTCCTGGCCGGTGCGTCAGGCCGCCGCCACCGCGCTCGGTGTGGCCGGCAGCCGCCCGGGGGTCGACGAGGCCGTGTGGGGACTGTTGCACGAGTGGGCGTCGGGCGGTACGTCCGCGCACGCGCGACGGCTGGCCGCGACCGCGGCCAACACGGTGGGTGGCCCGCTCGGCAGGCGTGACCCCGAGCGCGCCCTGGCTCTCCTCCACACCGCCCTCGACCGCGGTGACGACTGGGGGACGCTGACCCCGGTCGCCTGGAGCGGGGTGCATCTGATCCACGAGGGCCAGGCGGCGCACGTCCTGGACGCACTGCTCAGGTGGTCCGAGCCCCAGGACATCTCTCCGCTGGTCGTGAAGTCGCTGTCGGCGTTCGTCTTCGCGGTGCGCAGGCCGTACGAGGAGCTGTTGCGGGCGGATGGACCGGGCGATGCCGCTCGGAGCGGCGGGCCGGGGCCGAGGGCGGGCCGGGGGGTGCCGGGGGTGCCGCTGTTGCTCAGCCTCTGCGGCACGCGGGAGTACCGCGGGCGGCTGGAGGAGCTGTGGGCCCGCTCACTGGCCCGTAAGCCCGTGCAGGAACAGGCGCTCGACGCCCTGCGGGAATGGATCGACGGCTACGCGGACCGGGACCCCGCCGCGCCCGCCGCCATCCTCGGCCTGCTGCGGGGCATCTCCGGTCGGCCCGGCAAACATCACGACCGGCTCGTCTACTGGCTCAACCGGTGGGGCTCCGATCGCGACGCGCCGTCGCGGCGTTCCGCGGAACTGGCGCGGAGGTTGGAACGCGAGGCGCGACGGCCCTGACGGCATCGGAGCCGGCGCCCACACGACCGATCCGAGGACACACGGCCGCGACGGCCGGAAGGGAAGGGCCGATGGACGACCCACTGACCTACGACCCCGTGCTGGACAGTCAGGCCCTCCCCCGTATGCGGCTGCTCAGCCCGCTGCGCCCGCCGCAGCCCGGACGTGCCCTGGTGCTGGTGCCGGACAGCGGACCCGCGCTGACCGTGCGGCCGGGGGAGGACATCCGGGACGCTCGTTTCGGCGCGTACCAGAGCATGTTCACCGTCGACACCACCGAACACCGGTTGGTGCTCAGCATTGATCTGCTCAGCCGTGACGCGACCTTCGCCTTTCGCAGCAGGGTTGAGCTGATCGCTCGGGTCATCGACCCCGCCGAGGTCGTGGCCCGCGGCATCAGGGACATGAGCGGCGCGCTCTACGGCCATATGAAGCGGATGCTCCGCAAGGTGTCCCGCGACTACGACATCGCCGAGTTCCACGACGCGGAGGAGGCGCTCAACGCCACCGTGCGCGACTTCACCGGCGACTCGGCCATCAGGCTGCGCAACATCCATGTCGAGCTGCTGGTCGACGAGGAGGAAGTCGCCACCAGCGGGCGGGAGTTCCGCGACGTCGTCCGGGAGACGCGGCTGAACGGCATGCGCCGCAAGCGCCACGTGGACATGCTGCGCGAGGACGGCTACGAGGGACTCATCGCGGAGATCATGGACCGTGAGGGGCCCCGGGCGGCTCTCGAATGGGTCGAGAAGGGCCGGGCGGAGGAGCGCGAGGCGCGGCTGCACGCGATGCGCATGGTCCTGGAGCGCGGCGACGGGCATCGGGAACCCTTCGAGCAGGCCGAGCTGGAGCGGGCCGTCATCGACGAGGTCTTGGGCGGCGACGGGTCCCTGGGCGGTGGCCGCCGGGGCAGGCTGCGCGGCTCGCTGACCGCCGGGACACCGGGCACGGCGCGCCCGGAGGGCCCTACGGACCGGAAGGCGGACGGACGCGGCGAGGACGACCCGGCGGAGCCGGAGCGGCGAGGCGCGCTGCGGGGTGAGGTGCTGCGGAAGCCGGGGGACGAGGGGCCGCCGGAGGACGAACCGGTCACCGAGCCGTCGTCGCGAAGGCCCGAGGCACCGCGCACGCCGAAGGCGCGCCCGTCCGCGGCGGCGCCGGACCCGGGTCCCGGATCGGGCGGGAGTGAGCGGCGGGTCAGCCGGGTCCGCGGCGTCCGTCCTCCGGGCGGAGGAAAGCGGGACGGCGGTGGTGGGCGGTGACGGACGAACTCGCCGTCGAGGGGCAGGACGGTCCTCCCCGTGAGGCCCCGCCGCGAGAGATCTGGGAGCACGGAGCGCGCGGTCTCTCCTCGATCGTCGTACGGACCGAGAAGCGGCAGGGCCGGGGCGAAGACGCCGAGCCGCTCGCCCTGTTCCACTGGCCGAGTCGGCGCGGTCTGCTTGCCGTGTTCGACGGATCCGGAGGCTCCGGCTCCTCGGTGGCCCGCACGGACCGGCTCGGCCGCAAGCAGACCGGTGCCTGGGTGGGCGCGAGGGTGGCGCGGCTGGGCGTCGAGTCGTGGTTCGCCGAGGCGGTGCTGCACGGTGGGCCGGACGCACCGGAGCGGCTGCACGACCATCTGCGCCGGGTGCAGGAGGCGGCGCGCCCCCAGCAGCGCAGCAAGATCGTCGGCTCCATGCGCCGGGAGCTGCCGACCACGATGGCGGCCATCCAGTACGAGGTGCAGGGCGACGGAGTCATGCTGCGCCCCCTGTGGGCCGGGGACTCCCGAGCGTACGAACTGGACCCGGCCACGGGCCTCGCCGCGCTCACCCGCGACCACACGGAGGAGACGGACGCGCTCGCCCAGCTGCGCCAGGACCCGCCGATGACCAATGTGATCTGCGCCGACCGTGATTTCGTCCTTGATACGCAGCTCAGGAGCGCGAGGCTGCCCTGTGTCCTGCTGTGCGCGACGGATGGCTTCTTCGGGTACGTCCGTACTCCGGCGGACTTCGAGTACGTGGTGCTGACCACTCTGATGGAGTCGCGCACCGAGGGCGAATGGGCCGAGCGGCTCGCCCGGCGCGTGGAGAGGTACACCGGGGACGACGCCTCGCTCGCGCTGGTCGCCNGGAGAGGTACACCGGGGACGACGCCTCGCTCGCGCTGGTCGCCCTCGGCTATCCGGACTTTGCGGCCCTGCGGAACGCCTTCGCCCAGCGCTGCGACGCCGTGGTGAGCCTGTGCACCAGCAGCCCTCCCGCGGAGGACGCCCCGGCCGAGCACCACCGCTGGCAGGACGAGACCTGGCTGGCCTACCGCCCCTACTACGAGAAGCACATGCCGCCACTGCGGGAGGAGCGGGTATGAAACTGGGCGAGTCCATCAAGGGCTACCAGATCGTCAGCGAGCCGACCAATGCCAATGGCGGCAAGTGCATGTGGGCCTTCGCGAGAAAGGACGGCCGGGACTACTTCATCAAGCGCTTCCTGGAGCCGAAGCGCCCCCGTGAGGGATCCACCGCGTCCGCGCGGAGCCGGCAGACCCGGCTGGTGGTGTGCCAGGAATTCGAGGACCGGCACCGGACCATCATGGAGCGGCTGCGGCCCGATGCGATCGGTGGTGGCAACCTCGTCCTGGCCACCGAGTTCTTTCACGAGGGCAGCACCTACTACAAGGTGACGGACCGGATCGACACCTCCACCCTGGAGAAGCCGCAGTCCCTTGATCCGCGGCACAAGTCCATCCTGCTCAAGACCCTCGCGAACAGCCTGAAGCTGCTGCACGACATCGACGTGGTGCACGGAGACCTGAAGCCGGCCAACGTGCTGGTGCAGAAGCGGGACGGCAATGCCTTCTACACCGCGAAGCTGATCGACTTCGACGACTCGTACGTGAGCGCACAGCCGCCGGACCGCCAGGACGTCGCCGGAGACTCGCTCTACGGCGCTCCGGAGTGGCGGCGCTATGTGCAGGACGACGAGAACACCGGTCCCGAGGACCTCACCACGGCCGTCGACATCTTCGCGCTCGGCTTGATCACGCACTACTACGTGACGGGTGTGCCTCCTCGCCACGACGACCGTTTCGGGTCCCCGGCGGACGCGGTCAACGCCGGAGTGGAACTGGGGATGGACGACCGGCTGACGGACTCGATGCAGGGGCTCATCCGGGCCATGACGTCCCGTGCGCCGGGCCGACGGCCACGGATGGCCGCATACCTCAAGGCGCTCAAGGACCCCGAGGTGTGCGCGCTGCGGCGCAAGCGCCCTGTACGCCCCGGCACCACCAAGCCCGGGGTGGAGCCCTCCGCCCCGGCGACGACCGGCCCGGGCACCGCGGACGGCGGGCCCGGAGAGCCACGTACGAGCCGGCTGCGCACCAACCTCAGGGGCGGTTCCGGGCCCCGGACCCCGACGACGCCCGTCCCCGCGCCGGAGAGCGCGGGGACGCCCGACCCCGTTCCGCCGCCGACCGCCGAGCCCGAGTCCGCTCCGGCCGCCGAGAAGCCCCCGGCCGGGCGTACCTCGCGCGTACGAATCAACTTGGGCAATCGCCGCAAAGACTGAGCACTGGTACCCAACGGAGGAGAACCCACGTGAACGCGAACGTCGAGATGTACCAGGGCAACCTGCAGTACGCCGTGGACATCGTGCTGTGCCTGGACGCGACGGCCAGTATGTTCCCCGTACTCGACTCGGTGAAGGAGAGCGCTCTCGGCTTTCACGAGCGGCTCAACGCTGTGATGGCCGAAAAGGGCAAGGCGATCAGCCAGCTCCGGCTGCGGGCCATCGCCTTTCGCGACTTCGGCGACAACGCGGATGACGCCATCGAGCAGACCGGCTTCCTCCGGCTCCCCGAGCAGTCCGCGGAGTTCGAGTCGTTCATCCGCGGAGTGGACGCGCGGGGTGGCGGAGACATCCCGGAGTCGGCGCTCGAAGCCCTGGCCCTGGCGGTCAACTCCTCGTGGGAGACGGGGCTGGACCGGCGTCGGCACGTCATCGTGATGTTCACCGACGCGCCCGCTCACCCCCTCGGGAAGGTCGGCGTCAACGCTCAGACGTATCCGACGAACATCCCGCGGACGATGGATGACCTCTTCGAGCAGTGGGGTTACGCCCGCAGCCAGACCGCCGTCATGGAGCAGTCCGCGAAGCGCCTCGTACTCTTCGCCCCGGACGACGAGCCGTGGAGCGAGGCCATCGCGGAGGAGTGGGACCTCACACTGCACTTCCCGTCCAAGGCGGGACAGGGGCTGCAGGAGTTCGAGATGGACGAGATCATCGACACGATCGCCAACAGCCTGTGAGTCATCTCCGCTGCAAGGGTGCCGAGGTGTATGTGGGCGAGGGCTCCCTCGCCGTCGACTGGGGGCCGGACGCGGGACTGCGGGTGCCCGCCCAGTGGTGCACCTCGGTGACCATGGTCGCCGGTCAGGACACGGGCGCGCAATTGGTCTTCCAGGTGAGGACCGGCGTCGGCGAGGCCACGGGGTTCTTGAAGTTCCGGCTGGACGTGGACGCGGAGGGAACGGACACCGCAGGGCGGTTCGTCGAGGACATCCGGCGCGAATGCGGCATCGAGGACGTTGACGAGGGCGCTGACGAGGACGTTGACGAGAACCCTGACGATGGCGACATCGAGGACGCCGAGGGCGACACCGAGGGCGTCGAGGGCGACACCGAGGGCGTCGAGGGCGTCGAGCGGAAGGTCGAGGGCAGCCCGCTGCTGCGCGTCCCCTACGGCGACCCGGACTGGATCGGATGCCCGGCGGGCCCGGCGACCGAGGAACTGTACGCGGATGTGATGGACCGGCTGATGGCCCAGCAGGCCGGACTGATCCCCGACACGGACTGAACGACGTCCGAAACCGGAGCGGAAAGGAGGGACGGTACGTGCCGGGGGGAACATGGCAGTGCCCGAAGTGCGACACGGTCAATGGGGTGGCCGATGGCACGTGCATGGTCTGTGACGAGGGCAAGCCGCGCGCCAGGAAGCCGAGCGCTCCGAAAGCGAGCGCCCCGAAGGCGAGTACCCCCAAGACCAGTACGCGCAGGACGGGGACGACCGGGGGCGGTGGCGGCACATCGAGTGGGGCCAAGGCGTCCAAGGGAACGACGTCCGGGGCGGCGCGCCGGCCGGCCTCCCGCCCGACGGGGGATTGGACCTGCCTGAAGTGCGATACGCGCAATGCGGCGACGTCCTTGTCCTGTCTGGTGTGCGACACCGGCTGGAAGGCGGCGACCAAGCCCAGGGCGCCCAAGCCGCCGACCACACCGACAGCGTCCAAGACCGCCAAGACCGCCAAGACCGGGAAGACAGCCAAGGCCGCGAAGGCGACGCCCAAGCCGCCCGGTTCCGCGAAGCGGACCGGCACCTCCACCCCGTATCGGCCGACCCGGCCCGGTACGACCCGCAGCGCTCCGTCCGGTGGCAGGCCCTCGGCCCCGCGCACGTCGCCGCCTCACCGCGAACCGTCCGACCTCTTCTACGCGCCGCCGGGTGACGGCTTCGTCGGCTACACCCCGGGGCGTCGGGACACCACGCCCACCGCGCCGCCACCGTCTCCCCCGCCCCCGCCGTACCGAGGCGCGGCGAGCCCGCGTCCGCGCGGCGGCGGCGCCCCGTCTTCGGAAGGGAAGAGCTGCCTGAAGGGATGCCTCACACTGTTCGTGCTGGGGTTCGTCCTGCAGGCTCTGGTGAAGGGATGCGACCTGCCCGATACGTGGAACGGTTCCTCCGGAGACCCGAAGCCCTCGTCGTCGGCAGGCGCCTCCGGGCCGTGCCCCGAGCGGATCGCGTCCGAGTTGCCCAGTGGCGACGGAGCCGAGCTGGTCGAAGCGTTCCGTACGCAGAACGCGGACAGCAGCAACACCAAGAACATCCTTCTCTGCCGGACGACGGGGGGCGACCTCTACTACTTCGGAGAGTTCGCCGACCAGCGTGAGAAGGGGATCGCCATGCCCGCGAAGCGGACCGACGACGGCTATCTGGCAGAGAACGAGCCGTACCGCTACCACATCCACGATGGTGTGGTGACCATCACACGCAATGGAACGCGGATCGGCGAGGAGAGGCTCGTGAAGGCGGCCTCCCCGAGCTGAGGGGGAGCTGACAGCGGGTCGGGAGAGTCCGCCGTTCCGTCTACGCTCGGTCCCCATGACCAGACTGCATCTGTTCGATCTCGACGGGACGCTGATCCATGGTTCGGCCGCGGCCGTCGAGATATCGCGTCAGCTCGGGGTGGAGCGGGAGATCGATGAGCTGGAGCGGGAGTTCGCGGCGGGCGGGTTGTCGACGGCGCGGTTCGCGGAGCTGGCCTGTGCGCTGTGGGGGGAGCTGACGGAGGCGCAGGTGGCGGCGGCGTTCGCGGGGGCGCCGTGGCTGAGGGGGATTCGGGAGGTGTGGGCGGACATCCGGGCGCGCGGTGAGCGGTGTGCCGTGATCTCGCTCTCGCCCGGGTTCTTCGTGGAGCGGCTGCTGGAGTGGGGCGCGGACGCGGCGCACGGGTCGGCGTGGCCGTCGGTGCCGTTCCGGGAGCGGCTTGATCCCGCGGGCATCCTGACCCCGGCCGCTAAGGTGCGCATCGCGGATGAACTCTGCGGGAAGTTCGGGTTGACCAGGGCGGACTGTGTCGCTTATGGGGATTCGATGTCGGATGCCGAGCTGTTCGCGGTGGTGCCCTTCTCGGTCGCGGTGAACGCGGATCACCATGTGAGCGAAATCGCATCCAGCCGGTATAGCGGTAACGATCTCCGAGAGGCCTACGAATTGGCGGGCAACTGCACGTAACTACGGGTAATTACGTAAGTTGCCGGGTGTAATGGATGTGTCATCCATGGGGCTTGTGAATTCAACCGGGCCCGGTAGGGTCGGGTCAGTTCCGTCCCGGGAAGCCGTGACGGGACCACAACGGGCAACCCGCTCCAACCAGCATATCGGGAACACAGCCCCTGTTACCCGGACTTCGGGCGAAGTTCTCGGGGTGAGGAAGGAGCATGGCATGCTGCCCCGAACTGAGTACGGAGCGGGCCGACAGGACCAATCTCATGTGAACCAGTCGACCAGAGCGGGGAATTGCGGGCACATTCCGCCAGCGGAAGTGCGAAGACCGACAGAAAGATGTTCGAGGCGAGGCAACCATGGACGCTCCGACCACCACATCGTCGGCCGGTAACGACGGCGGGGGAAACAGTGGCGACTGGGGTTGGTTCACTCCGAGCAGGAAACCGGCCGATGACCAGCCCCGTTCCCCCGAGTCGGACGGCGCGGCCGACCGCCCGGTGAACCCGATACGCCCGGCCGGTACGGAGGCAGAGCGCCGCCCGGCGCCCCCCGCACCGGCCCCCGCGTCCCCCATACCGCCCGCGTCCGCGGTGCCGCCCGCATCCCCCGTCGCCCCCGCGTCCGCGGTGCCGCCGGCGTCCGCGGTGCCGCCCGAGGCCGGCCGCG
>NZ_RIBZ01000279.1:0-34749 GCF_003721215.1 Streptomyces botrytidirepellens | reverse complement strand
CGGCCGCCGGCGCCGCGTTGCGCGGCGCGGCGGGCCTCGGCCCTGCCGCCGTGGGAAACCTCTTCCCCATAGGAAGCCGAGCCCGACTCGGCGGCGGCGTTGTGCGATGGTGCTGCGCGACGGCCGGACGACTGCTGTCCGGCACGCCGGGCCGCTGCTCGGCCGCCGCCCTGGGGCTGCGGCGGCTTGCGACGGTGCTCGCTCATGGAACGACTACTCCTCGGGCAGGCGCTATCGCCTGAAAGCGGCAGGTGGCTTCCGGTCCCCCCGATGTGCGATCCGGCCACTCCTGGTAACCGGACGCACTGCCTCCAGGACGAGGACGCAGGACAGCGTCACACGGTTCCCTTTGGTCTGCATGGCGAACAGAGTACGCACGGCCAAATCTTGTCTCCTCGGCGCCTTCACTCCATAACAGTCCGGTTGAGTCCCACGAACCGGTGATGTGACGCCGTTCACCGTGGTCGCTCTTGTCCCATGGGGACCACGGTCCTATCGTCTTGATGTATCGAGTCGATACATCAGCTCGGCATAGTGGCCCCAGGAGACGGGAGAGGCAGGCGATGAGCAGACGCTCCGGCATCCTCGAGTTCGCCGTCCTCGGCCTGCTCCGCGAGTCCCCGATGCACGGATATGAGCTGCGAAAGCGCCTCAACACCTCGCTCGGGGTGTTTCGGGCGTTCAGTTACGGCAGCCTCTATCCCTGCCTCAAGACGCTGGTCGCCAACGGCTGGTTGATCGAGGAGCCCGGGAACGCCTCCGAGGAGGCCGTCGCGGCCACCCTCGCCGGGCGCCGGGCGAAGATCGTCTACCGGCTGACGGCGGAGGGAAAGGAGCGGTTCGAGGAGCTGCTCTCCCACACCGGCCCGGACGCATGGGAGGACGAGCACTTCGGCGTCCGCTTCGCCTTCTTCGGACAGACGTCGCGGGACGTACGGATGCGCGTGCTCGAAGGGCGGCGCAGCCGCCTGGAGGAGCGCCTGGCGAAGATGCGGGCCTCCCTGGCCCGCACCCGCGAGCGGCTGGACGACTACACCCTCGAACTCCAGCGGCACGGCATGGAGTCGGTGGAGCGCGAGGTCCGCTGGCTGAATGAGCTGATCGAGAGCGAGCGGGCCGGGCGCGACCAGCGCGACGAGCCCGCCGGGCAGGACCGGACGCCTGAGCAGGGGCCGGACCGGTCGCCGGAGCAGGACCGGTCAGGAGATGCGGACGGCCTGCCCCGGCACCGGGGTGGTTCCCGGCCGGACCCGTCCGATGACACCGCCAAGTGAGGCCCCGCACCCCGCAGGGCTTCGTCGAGTACACACAGGGAGCAACCGGAATGGGTTCGGTTCGTGTAGCCATCGTCGGTGTGGGCAACTGTGCCGCGTCGCTGGTGCAGGGCGTCGAGTACTACAAGGACGCCGACCCGGACACCCGCGTGCCGGGTCTGATGCATGTGCAGTTCGGCGACTACCACGTCCGTGACGTGGAGTTCGTCGCCGCCTTCGACGTCGACGCGAAGAAGGTCGGGCTGGACCTCGCGGACGCCATCGGCGCCAGCGAGAACAACACCATCAAGATCTGCGATGTGCCGTCGACCGGTGTCACGGTCCAGCGCGGCCACACGCACGACGGTCTCGGCAAGTACTACCGCCAGACCATCGACGAGTCCGACGAGGCCCCGGTCGACGTGGTCCAGATCCTCAAGGACAAGCAGGTCGACGTTCTGGTCTGCTACCTGCCCGTGGGCTCGGAGGACGCCGCCAAGTACTACGCCCAGTGCGCCATCGACGCCAAGGTCGCCTTCGTCAACGCGCTCCCGGTGTTCATCGCCGGCACCAAGGAGTGGGCGGACAAGTTCACCGAGGCGGGCGTGCCGATCGTCGGTGACGACATCAAGTCGCAGGTCGGCGCCACGATCACGCACCGGGTGCTGGCGAAGCTGTTCGAGGACCGGGGCGTCATCCTGGACCGCACCATGCAGCTGAACGTCGGCGGCAACATGGACTTCAAGAACATGCTCGAGCGTGAGCGCCTGGAGTCCAAGAAGATCTCCAAGACGCAGGCCGTCACCTCGCAGATCCCGGACCGTGAGCTGGGCGCCGACAACGTCCACATCGGCCCGTCGGACTACGTGGCCTGGCTGGACGACCGCAAGTGGGCGTACGTCCGCCTCGAGGGCCGGGCGTTCGGCGACGTCCCGCTGAACCTGGAGTACAAGCTCGAGGTGTGGGACTCCCCGAACTCCGCGGGCGTCATCATCGACGCGCTGCGCGCCGCGAAGATCGCCAAGGACCGCGGCATCGGCGGCCCGATCCTCTCCGCCTCCTCGTACTTCATGAAGTCGCCGCCGGTGCAGTACTTCGACAACGAGGCCCGGGAGAACGTGGAGAAGTTCATCAAGGGTGAGGCCGAGCGCTGAACCATGGCGCTGCGCCGCGACGGTGCGCCGTGAGGCGCTGATCTCCGCCGCTTGATCACGGGCCTCCGGGAATCCCCCCGGAGGCCCGTGCGGTGTGTGAAGGTGGCGTCATGCCCGTTGTGCGTGATCTCCGCGTGCTGCTGCAACTGCGCGACTTCCGCCATCTGCTGGCCGTCCGTCTGCTGTCCCAGTCCGCCGACGGCGTCTACCAGGTCGCGCTGGCCACCTACGTGGTCTTCTCCCCGGAGAAGGAGACCTCCGCCGCGGCCATCGCCTCCGCCATGGCCGTCCTGCTGCTCCCCTACTCCCTCCTCGGCCCCTTCGCCGGTGTGCTGTTGGACCGCTGGCGCCGCCGCCAGGTCCTGCTCCACGGCAATCTGCTGCGCTCCGGGCTGGCCGCGGGAACCGCGGTGCTGGTCCTCGCCCAGGCGCCCGAGTGGCTCTTCTACGTCTCCGCCCTGTCCGTGACGGCGGTCAACCGCTTCGTGCTGGCCGGTCTGTCGGCCTCGCTGCCGCGGGTGGTGGACAGCCAGGAACGTCTGGTCATGGCCAACTCCCTCTCACCGACCGCGGGTACGCTCGCCGCCACCGCGGGCGGCGGTCTGGCCTTCGTGGTCCGGCTCTCCGGCCCGGGCGGCTCCTCTTCGGACGCGCTGGTCGTCCTGCTGGGCGCCGTGCTCTACCTCCTCGCCGGACTCGCGGCGCTCCGCATGCCCTCCGGCCTCCTGGGGCCCGATCCGGCGGCCCTGCAACCGCACCTCGGGGCCGCCCTGGTGAGCACCGTCCGCGGACTCGTCGCCGGGTTGCGCCACCTCCTGCACCGCAGGGATCCCACGCTGGCCCTGACCGCGATGACGCTGATGCGCTTCTGCTACGGCGCCCTCACCGTCACGGTGCTGATGCTCTGCCGGTACGCATGGGCCGACACCGAGTCGGGCGGGCTGGCCCTTCTCGGCATCGCGGTCGGTGTCTCGGGCGCGGGCTTCTTCGCCGCGGCGGTGATCACCCCATGGGCGATCGGCCGGCTTTCGTCGCTCGACGCCTCCCGGCCGGACGGCCAGCTCCACTGGGTGATGGTGTGCGCGGCGATCGCGGCCGTCCTGGAGCCGGGCCTGGGGCTCCCCTTCGAACCCGCGCCGATACTGGTCGCCGCCTTCGTACTCGGCCTCATCACCCAGGGCGCGAAGATCGCCACCGACACCGTCGTCCAGTCAGCGATCGAGGACGACTTTCGCGGGCGGATCTTCTCGCTCTATGACGTGCTCTTCAACGTCGCCTTCGTGGGAGCCGCGGGGGTGGCCGCCCTGATGCTGCCGCCGGACGGGACATCGGCCGCTCTGGTGACCGGGGTGGCACTGCTCTACGCGGCGACCGCCGTCCTGCTCTTGTTTCACGTGAAACACCGCCCCGGGAAACGCACGGGGCTTGATGTTTCACGTGAAACGTGACGCACCGGAGGCGCGGCGTCAGTCCTGAGACTGAGCCGCCCACCACTCCTTGAGCGCCGCGACGGCGGCGTCCCGGCCCATGGGGCCGTGCTCCAGCCTCAGCTCCAGCAGATGCTTGTACGCCTTGCCGACCTCAGGGCCCGGAGCGATGCCGAGCACCTTCATGATCTCGTTGCCGTCCAGGTCCGGGCGGATCGCGTCCAGCTCCTCCTGCTCCTGGAGCCTCGCGATCCGCTCCTCCAGTCCGTCGTACGCCCGGGAAAGCGCCATGGCCTTCCGCTTGTTGCGCGTCGTGCAGTCCGAGCGGGTCAGCTTGTGCAGCCGGTCCAGCAGCGGCCCCGCGTCGCGCACATAGCGCCGCACGGCCGAGTCGGTCCATTCGCCCGTGCCGTAACCGTGGAAGCGCAGATGCAGCTCGACCAGCCGGGAGACCTCCTTGACCAGCTCATTGGAGTACTTGAGCTTCGTCATTCGCGACTTGGTCATCTTGGCGCCCACCACCTCGTGGTGGTGGAAGGAGACGCGGCCGTCCTTCTCGAAGCGGCGCGTCTTCGGCTTCCCGATGTCATGCAGCAGCGCGGCCAGCCGCAGCACCAGATCCGGCCCGTTCTCCTCCAGGTCCATGGCCTGGTCCAGCACGGTCAGCGAGTGCTCGTACACATCCTTGTGCCGGTGGTGCTCGTCACGCTCCAGCCGCAGCGCGGGGATCTCCGGCAGTACGCAGTCGGCGAGCCCGGTCTCGACCAGCAGCCGCAGCCCCTTCCGGGGGTGGGCGCCCAGGATCAGCTTGTTCAGCTCGTCACGCACCCGCTCCGCCGAGACGATGTCGATCCGTCCGGCCATCGCCTTCATCGCGGCGACCACCTCGGGCGCCACCTCGAAGTCGAGCTGGGAGGCGAACCGCGCCGCGCGCATCATCCGCAGCGGATCGTCGGAGAAGGAGTCCTGGGGCGTCCCGGGGGTGCGCAGCACCCGTGCGGCGAGATCTTCGAGCCCGTTGTGCGGGTCGATGAACTCCTTCTGCGGGAGCGCCACCGCCATGGCATTGACCGTGAAGTCCCGGCGGACCAGATCTTCCTCGATGGATTCGCCGTACGACACCTCGGGCTTCCGGGATGTCCGGTCATAGGCTTCCGACCGATACGTCGTGATTTCGATCTGGAAACTCTGATGTGTCCCGTTGCCGCCCGGTCCTTCCTTCTGGCAACCGACCGTGCCGAAGGCGATGCCCACCTCCCACACGGCGTCCGCCCAGGGTCGGACGATCTTCAGCACCTCGTCGGGACGGGCGTCCGTCGTGAAGTCCAGATCGTTACCGAGCCGGCCGAGCAGCGCGTCCCGTACCGAGCCGCCGACCAGGGCCAGGCTGAACCCCGCCTGCTGAAAGCGTCGGGCAAGGTCGTCGGCGACGGGAGAGACCCGCAAGAGTTCGGCCACGGCGCGGCGCTGCACCTGGTTGAGCTCATTGGTCGACTGCGGGGATCGGCTGTCATTGTTGGCGTTCGGCACAACAGAACAGGGTACGTGGCCGCGCGCCCCGGGGCCTCCACCTCGATCGTCGGTTCCATCACGGTGACGATCTTGTGGAGCCCTCCACAGCACTTCGCCACAGCGGGCATCGTTACCATGCGTGGACGCACATTGCGACGACCACTGACGATCACAGACGACAAGGGACGGGCGAGCGCGTGGCCGATGCGGCAGACCTCCGGGAGACGACGTCCTCTCGCGCCCGTCGATGGCTACGGCGGACCGGGACGCTGCTCGCAGCGGCGCCGGTGCTCGCGGGCGTCCTACAGGTCCCGGCGGCCCCCGCCGTCCATGCGGCGGCCAAACCCACCGGCTCGCGCTCGGTGGACGTCGACATCACCTCGCTGACGCCCACCGCACCGACCAAGAGCGACACGCTCACCGTCAGCGGCACCGTCACCAACGACAGCAGCTCGACGGTCTCCGGTGCCCATGTCGGCCTCCGCGTCGGCCCCACCATGGAGGGCCGCAACGCCATCGACAGCGCCGCCCGGCGGACCGGCTACCAGCAGGGCGCCGACGGCAACGAGATCGGCGGCAAGTACACCGAGAAGATCGGCAAGCTGGGGGCGGGGGCCAGCCGGGACTTCACGCTCTCCATACCGGTGAACGAGCTGCACCTCGGGGAGAACGGCGTCTATCAGCTCGGTGTCTCCCTCACCGGTCAGTCCCGGAGCCGCCCCTGGCAGCAGGTGCTGGGCATCGAGCGCACCTTCCTGCCCTGGCAGTCGAGCTCGCCGGCCAAGAAGACCCAGCTCACCTATCTGTGGCCGCTGATCTCCACACCTCATGTGACATCGCGCACCGATGCGGACGAGGATCGGACACCGATCTTCCGGGACGACCGCCTCAAGGCGGAGCTGGCCCCCGGCGGCCGGCTCCAGCAGATGGTCAGCCTGGGGAAGAACCTCCCCATCACCTGGGTGATCGACCCCGATCTACTCGCCACGGTCGACGCGATGACGCGGGAGTACGAGGTCCAGAACCGGCACGGGGACGGGACGACAACCGGTCGTGGCCAGACGGTCGCCAAGCGGTGGCTGAACGACCTCCAGAAGGCCGTGGAGGGCCACCAGGTGGTCGCCCTGCCATTCTCCGACCCCGACATCGCGTCGCTCGCCCACCACGGCAAGAACGTCCCCGGCGCCCTGAGCCACCTCCGGGACGCCACCGAGCTGGCCTCGACGACCGTGCAGACGGTCCTCGGAGTGAAGCCGCGCACCGACTTCGCCTGGCCGGCCGACGGCGCGGTCGACTCCTCGATCGTCGACGTCGCCACCTCCGCGGGCGCCCACAACGTCATCGCCCGGAGCGACAGCCTCCGGGAGACCGGCAACCTCTCGTACACCCCCACCGCGGCCCGGCAGATCGGCGGCGGCAACACGGCGGTGGTCGCGGACGCCCGGCTGTCCACCGCCTTCACCGGCGACATGTCCAAGGCGGACAACTCCACGCTCGCCATCCAGCGGTTCCTCGCCCAGAGCCAGATGATCAACCTCCAGTCGCCGGACAGGCAGCGCAGCATCGTGGTGGCCCCGCAGCGCATCCCCACCACCAGCCAGGCGCAGGCGATGGCAGCCGCCCTGGACGGCGTGTCCGGGGAGTGGACCCAGCTGATGAACCTGGGGGAGGCCGCGAAGGCCAAGCCCGATCCGAACGCCACCCAGCGCGTGCCCAGCACCCGCCTGTACCCCGGTTCGCTGCGCCGCCAGGAGCTGCCGACCCGGGCGTTCGAAAACGTCTACAAGACCCAGTCCACGCTCAACAGGTTCGAGAAGATCCTCACCGCCAAGTACCGGGTGGTCACCCCCTTCGGCAACGCGATCCGGCGGGAGATGTCCACCTCGTGGCGGGGTAATGGGCTGGGCGCCACCCACTTCCGCGACGGCGTCCAGCGTTATCTGGAGGGGCTGACCAAGAAGGTGCGCCTGATCCCGAAGACGGACATGACGCTGTCCGGGCGGAGCGCGACCATCCCGGTGACCGTGCAGAACAACCTGGTGCAGGGCGTCCGGCTGCGGCTGGTCCTCAAGTCCCAGCAGAAGAACCGCCTGGCGGTCAGCGAGCCCCAGGTGGTCAATGTCGAGGGCGGGCACAGCCAGTCCGTGAAGTTCGGGACGACGGCCAACGCGAACGGTCCGGTGTGGGTGTCGGCCCAGCTGGTCACGGAGGACGGGCAGTCCTACGGCGACGAGATGCTGTTCGAGGTGAATGTCACCGAAATCACATCGACCGTCATCCTCGTGATCGCGGGCGGTGTGCTGCTGCTGGTCCTCGCCGGAATCCGGATCTACCTCCAGCGCAAGCGGGCCGCCACCGCGAACGGCGGCGACGAGGACGCACAGGAGGACGGGGCTGACGGGGCCGACGAGGCCACGGACGCGGAGAGCGACGGAAGCGACCCCGCCACCGCCCTCGTGCCCGAGCAGCCGAGTGACCCGGCGCCGGACACCGGTTCGCAAAGCGCCGGGGCGTCCGGCGCGGGTGAGAAAGTGGACCATTGAGCAATTCCGGGGCCGGTCGGCCGCAGCGGACGATGAGGTGGGGTAGCGATGAACGCGCCGTATGACGGTGAGAGGCGGATGCCACCGCCTTCCCCCCACGCGCCCCAGGAACCCTACGGACAGGAACCGCACCAGAACGATCCGTACCTGGGCGACGGCTCCCAGGCACCCGCGAGCGATCCGCGCCAGGACTACGGGCAGTACTACGTGCAGGACCCGTATGGCGACGACCCGTACGCCACCGGCAGCTTCACTCCGTACCCCTACCCGACGCAGGACGGGTACGGCCATGACCCGCTGACGGATCCGCTGTACGACCGGTCCGGGCCCCAGCAGGGCGGCTACCAGCAGCAGACGCCGTACCAGCAGCAGTCCGCCGCACCGCAGGGCGCCGACCCGCGGGCGTGGCCGGTGGCACCCGGCTCCCAGGAGCCGGTGCAGCAGCAGTACGCCGAGCCCACCGCCCCCGGATACGGCGACCAGGGCGGCTACGGGGCGGGGGAGCAGCCGCAGCAGGACGCCTTCGCGCACCTCTACCGCGACCAGCAGCAGCCCTACGACCCGCGGCGCTCCCAGGGGCATCCGCAGGGCGCCGCCCAGGGCTATCCGCCGGTGCCCCCGCCGGGCCAGCCGCCTGTGCCCGGGCCCGCGCGGCCCGAGTCCGTGCCTCCGTCGGCCGGTGCTCCCACGGTGGCCGCGCCGGTGGTGAGCCCTCCCGAGGCCGAGGAGCAGGCCGAGGCCGCGCCGAAGCGCTCCGGCGGCCGTGCGGCGAGCCTGCTCCAGTCCAGCGCCCTCATGGCCGCCGGCACCCTGGTGTCCCGGCTGACCGGCTTCCTCCGGCAAATGGCAATCGTTGCGGCCCTCGGCGCCGCGTCCCTGGGCCAGACCTACGCGGTCGCGTATCAGCTGCCCGCGATGATCTACTTCCTCACCGTCGGTGGCGGCCTGAACTCCGTCTTCGTCCCGCAGCTCGTGCGCGCGATGAAGGAGGACAAGGACGGCGGCATCGCCTACGCCAACCGTCTGCTCACCCTCGCGATGGTCGCCCTCGGCAGCCTGGTCGCCCTGTCCATGTTCGCGGCCCCGGCACTGATCCGGATGCTCTCGCCGTCCATTGCGGACGATCCGCCCGCCAATGAGGTCGCGGTCGCCTTCGCCCGCTACTGCCTGCCCACCATCTTCTTCATGGGCGTGCACGTCGTGGTCGGCCAGATCCTCAACGCCCGCGGCAAGTTCGGCGCGATGATGTGGACCCCGGTCCTCAACAACATCGTCGTCATCGCCACCTTCGGCCTCTTCATCTGGGTGTTCGGCACCTCAAGCACCTCCCAGATGGGCGTCACCACCATCACGGACGAGGGCATCCGGCTGCTCGGCATCGGCACCCTGCTCGGTCTCGCCGTGCAGGCCCTGGCCATGTTCCCCTACCTCCGGGCCTCCGGCTTCCGCTTCCGTCCCCGCTTCGACTGGCGGGGCCATGGCCTCGGCAAGGCCGCCAAGCTCGCCAAGTGGACCGTGCTGTTCGTGCTCGCCAACCAGGCGGGCAACATCGTGGTGACCCAGCTCGCCACGGCGGCCGGATCCGACGCCGAGAACATGGACGCCCCCGGGGCCAGCTACGTCGGCTACACCAGCGCGCAGCTCATCTGGAACATGCCGCAGGCCATCGTCACCGTCTCGGTGATGGCCGCCCTGCTGCCCCGGCTGTCCCGGTCGGCCCACGACGGCGACCCCGGGGCGGTCCGCGACGACATCTCCCAGGGCCTGCGCACCTCCGCCGTCGCCATCGTTCCGCTCGCCTTCGGCTTCGTGGCGCTCGGCGTCCCCCTGTGCACCCTGCTCTTCGGTACCTCGGGCACCGCGACGGCGCAGAACATGGGATACATCCTGATGGCGTTCGGCCTCGGGCTCATCCCGTTCTCGGTGCAGTACGTCGTCCTGCGCGGCTTCTACGCCTACGAGGACACCCGCACCCCCTTCTACAACACGGTGATCGTCGCCGCCGTCAACGCGGCCGCCTCCGCGCTCTGCTATTTCGTTCTCCCGACCCGATGGATCGTGGCGGGCATGGCCGCCTCCTACGGCCTGGCGTACGCCGCCGGTGTGGGCGTGGCCTGGAAGCGACTGGGCAACCGGCTGGGCGGCGACCTCGACGGCCGTCGTGTCGTGCGCACCTACACCCGCCTGGTGGGCGCCAGCATTCCCGCCACTCTGCTGAGTGGCGCGGCGGCTTATGCCATCACTCAGGCATTGGGTTCCGGCATGTCCGGTTCCCTAGCCGCATTGGCGGGTGGAGGTCTCGTTCTTATCGCGGTCTTCTACATTGCTGCGAAACGGATGCGCATTGAAGAGCTGACGGCCATGGTCGGTATGGTGCGCGGACGACTCGGACGCTGATCATTGAGCACAACCATCGTCCGCCATCGCGTGTCGTGCATAGCGGCGGACTGTGGGCACAATTGTCTTGGCTCGGAGTAGGCGCAACGGATGGGGAGGCAGGAACGACGGTGGCGGAACGGAGCACGGCTGCCGTCGACGTGGCCGACAGCGACGGCGAGGAGTCGCTGACCGCCGAGGCGGGAAAGGCCACGGCCGACGGGGCGGGGACGCAACAGAAGGCCGGTAAGGAAACAGAGGCCGCGGGCAACCGGGACAAAGGTGCCGCGGCCGATGTAAATCCCCCCGAGCTGCACAGCGGCCACAAGCTGGCCAGACGCTACCGTTTGGAGGAGTGTGTCACCCGACTGGACGGATTCAGCAGTTGGCGTGCGGTGGACGAGAAATTGCGCCGAGCCGTCGGCGTTCACGTCCTGCCCGCCGACCATCCGCGGGCCCGTCCGGTGCTGGCCGCCGCCCGCTCGGCGGCGCTGCTGGGTGACCCCCGCTTCGTCCAGGTACTCGACGCCGTCGAGGAGAACGACCTCGTCTACGTCGTCCATGAATGGCTTCCCGACGCCACCGAGCTGACCACCGTGCTCGCGTCGGGGCCGCTCGAGCCACACGACGCCTATCAACTGGTCAGCCAGGTCTCCCAGGCCATGGCCGCCGCCCACCGCGAAGGCCTGGCCCATCTGCGGCTGAACCCCGGCTCCGTGCTGCGCACGGAATCGGGCCAGTACCGCATCCGCGGCCTCGCCGTCCTGGCCGCCCTGCGCGGCATCAGCTCCGAACACCCGCAGCGCACCGACACCGAGTCGATCGGCGCGCTGCTGTACGCCGGGCTCACCCAGCGCTGGCCGTACGACCAGGACGCCCACGGCCTCTCCGGGCTGCCCAAGGGCGTCGGCCTGATCGCACCCGACCAGGTCCGCGCGGGAGTCCACCGGGGCCTCTCCGAGCTGGCGATGCGCGCGCTGGTCAACGACGGCGCCACCGCCTCCCGTCAGGACCAGCCCTGCACCACCCCGGAGGAGCTGTCCAAGGCGGTCGCGGCCATGCCGCGCATCCGGCCGCCCGAGCCCGCCTTCACGCCCTCCCCGGCGTACCAGCGCACGAATTACCAGCAGGGCTACGGCCAGCCGCCCGCACACGGCGGCTCGTCACGCACGATCGGCCCCGCCGCGGCCCCCATGCCGCCACCGGCTCCCCTTCAGAGCCGTACCGGCAAGGCCCTCAAGTGGACCGTCTCGGCCTTGCTGATCGCGGCCCTCGGCCTCGGCAGCTGGCAACTCGCGGACACCCTTCTGAAGGAGGAGAACAAGCCGGACCCCGGTAGTTCCACCAGTGAGAAGGACGACGACAAGCCCGGTCAGGTTGCCAGCAAGCCGATCCCGATCGAGGACGCCGCCGAGTTCGCCCCGGACGGCTCGGCGCAGAACGCCGACGAGGCCGAGCTCACCCATGACGGTGACGCTTCCACCTTCTGGCGTACCTCCGGCTACAACGACGGTCCCCCTCTCGCCCCCAGCGTCAAGAAGGGCGTAGGGATCATCTATGACCTCGGCTCGGAGCGGACGCTGAAGGGCGCCTCCATCGGGCTGCACTACGGCGGCTCCTACACCGAGGCCTCGCTGTACGCCACGGACTCCCTGAACCCGTCGGTCTCGGCAGACGATCCCGTCGGTTCGTTCACGAAACTCGCCTCGTCGGGCCACGTCACGAGCAAGACCGCCAACCTGAAGGTCAAGAGCAAGGCCAAGGCCCGTTACGTCCTCGTCTGGCTCACCGCTCTGCCGTACTCTCCCCCGGAGCAGTACTACACGCGCCCCTACAAGCAGGCCATCACTGAAGTGAAGTTCACCGGCTGACCCCAGGGCAGCCGGCCGACCGGGGAGGGGGCTCAACGTTGGACGACGCCACCATCGGCGGAGCAAGCGACGGCGAGCTCCTTGCCCAGCACGTGGCCGGCGATCCGCATGCCTTCGGTGAAATCGTGCGACGCCACCGCGACAGACTCTGGGCGGTGGCGCTGCGCACCCTCGGCGACCGGGAGGAGGCCGCCGACGCGGTCCAGGACGCGCTCGTCTCCGCCTACCGCGCCGCGCACACCTTCCGGGGCCAGTCCGCCGTGACGACCTGGCTCCACCGCATCACGGTCAACGCGTGTCTGGACCGGGCGCGCAAGGCCGCCTCCCGTCGCACCTCCCCCGTCGACGACACCGAGCGGCTCGAGCAGCTTCTGGAGCCCCATGAATCGGCGGCCGCGCCCGCCGAGCGCGGTGATCTCCATCGTGAGCTGCTGGGGGCGCTGCGCACCCTTCCGCCCGAGCAGCGCGCGGCCCTGGTGCTGGTCGACATGCAGGGCTATCCCGTGGCGGAGGCCGCCAAGGTTCTGGACGTCCCCACCGGCACTGTGAAAAGCCGCTGCGCACGGGGACGCGCCCGGCTACTGCCGCTGCTCTCGCATCTCCATCCGAACGGGCGGGGTAGCGTCCCCTCCGGCGGGGGAAGGAACCGGTCGCAGGGGACATCCGTCCCACCGGCGGCAGGACCGACTGACACAGATGCCGTGAAGGGCGGAGGTGGGCGAGCGTGACATCCTCGACGGACACGGACGAGCACCCGGAAGTCGCGGAGATCTCCGCACTCACCGAAGGTCTGCTGTCTCCGTCCCGCACCGTCGATGTGCGCACGCACCTCGCCACCTGCGGGCTGTGTGCCGATGTGCAGACGTCCCTGGACGAGATCCGCTCGACGCTGGGCACCCTCCCGGGGCCGGTGCGGATGCCCGACGACATCGCGGGCCGGATCGACGCCGCGCTCGCCGCCGAAGCCCTCCTCGACGCGACGGCTCCCGGCGACCGCGCCTCGGTTTCACGTGAAACCGAGGACGCCGACCCCGCAGGGCATGTTTCACGTGAAACCGAGCCCGCGGCCGCATCCTCGACCCCCGCGACGGAGGGCAAGCCCTCCCCGGCCGTGGACCGGCCCGCAGGGCGCCCGCGTGCCGCCACCGGGCCGGGGCGCAAGAGCACTCCCCGCAGCGGCGCAGGGGCCAGCGGAGGCCGCTCCCGGCGCTGGCCCAAGGTACTGCTCGGCAGCGCGTGCGCCGCTGCCGTGATCGGCATCGGCACCCTCTTCTTCCCGAGCGGCTCCGACCACGACAACGGCGGCCCCGGCACCACGGCCCACGCGGACCCCAGCTCCACGGCGAAGTCCACCCTCTCCGAGGGGGCCCTCAAGGACCGAGTGCAGGAGATGCTCGCCGACCAGAAGAACACCCCGTCGCGCGGTGTCACCACCCAGAACACTCCGGATATGCCGCTACGAGCGAACGACCCGGTGGTTCCGTCCTGCGTCCAGCGCGGGACCGGCCGCTCCGAGCCGGTGCTCGCCGCGCAGCAGGACACCTACGACGGCAAGACCGCCTACGTCGTCGTAATGCCGCACCGCTCCGACAGTTCGCTCGTCGACGCCTTCGTGGTCGACGCTTCCTGCGTCTCCGCCTCCCACTCCTCTCCCGGGAAGCTTCTGGTGTCCCGCACGTATCCGCGAGGCTGAGGCACAGCCCACAGCCACGGCCCGCCTGGCAGCGCGCGGGAATGCCGGACCCGTAGGATCCGTTGGGTGGGATGGCAGCGGTTCTCCGGACATCCGGGGAGTGCGCCGCCGTCCAGTCAGGCAGTCGGCAGTCGGCAGAGACAAGGAAGACATCCGTGAGCGACGTCCGCAACGTGATCATCATCGGTTCCGGGCCCGCGGGCTATACGGCCGCGCTCTACACCGCCCGCGCTTCCTTGAAGCCGCTGGTCTTCGAAGGATCCGTGACCGCCGGTGGTGCCCTGATGAACACCACCGACGTGGAGAACTTCCCCGGCTTCCGCGAGGGCATCATGGGCCCTGACCTCATGGACAACATGCGGGGGCAGGCCGAGCGCTTCGGCGCCGAGCTGGTCCCGGACGATGTGGTCGCGGTCGACCTCAGCGAGGACATCAAGACCGTCACCGACTCCGCCGGTACGGTGCACCGCGCGAAGACCATCATCGTCAGCACCGGCTCCCAGCACCGCAAGCTGGGGCTGGCCCGTGAGGACGAGCTGTCGGGCCGTGGCGTCTCCTGGTGTGCCACCTGCGACGGGTTCTTCTTCAAGGACCAGGACATCGCCGTCATCGGCGGCGGTGACACCGCGATGGAGGAAGCGACCTTCCTGTCGCGGTTCGCCAAGTCGGTCACCGTGGTCCACCGCCGGGACACGCTGCGGGCCAGCAAGGCGATGCAGGAGCGTGCCTTCGCCGACCCGAAGATCTCGTTCATCTGGGACAGCGAGGTCACGGAGATCCACGGCGACGGCAAGCTCTCCGGCCTCACGCTGCGCGACGTCAAGAAGGACGAGACGTCCGAGCTGCCGGTCACCGGTCTGTTCATCGCGATCGGCCATGACCCGCGGACCGAGCTGTTCAAGGGCCAGCTGCACCTGGACGACGAGGGCTACCTGAAGGTCGAGTCGCCCTCCACCCGCACGAACCTCCCGGGCGTCTTCGCCGCGGGTGATGTCGTGGACCACACCTACCGTCAGGCGATCACCGCCGCCGGTACCGGCTGTGCGGCCGCCCTGGACGCCGAGCGCTTCCTCGCCTCCCTGGGCGACAGCGAAGACGCCACCGTCTGAATCCGCTTCCCTCCCTGCACCAACGATTAAGGAGAAAACCATGGCCGGTGCCACGGTCACCGTGACAGACGCCGACTTCGAGGAGACCGTCCTCAAGAGCGACAAGCCGGTACTCGTCGACTTCTGGGCCGCTTGGTGCGGTCCGTGCCGGCAGATCGCCCCCTCCCTGGAGGCCATCGCCGCCGAGCACGCCGACAAGATCGTCATCGCGAAGCTCAACATTGACGAGAACCCGGCCACGGCCGCCAAGTACGGCGTGATGTCCATTCCGACGCTCAACGTCTACCAGGGCGGCGAGGTCGCCAAGACCATCGTCGGCGCCAAGCCGAAGGCCGCGATCGAGCGCGACCTGGCCGACTTCATCGGCTGATCCACCCGCACCGACGAAGGGGCTGCCCGAGAGGGCAGCCCCTTCGCGTTTCACGTGGAACTCTCAGAGCGGCCGAAGCGCCGGCTCCTTCTGGACCGCACCGAGCAGCCGGTCCAGCGCCAGCTCGACGTCCTCCTTCCAGGAGATCGTCGTCCTCAGCTCAAGCCGCAGCCGGGGATATCGCGGATGCGGCCGCACGGTCTTGAAGCCCACCGCCAGAAGGTGATCAGCGGGGAGCACACACGCCGGTTCCTTCCAGGTGGCATCCCCGAAGGCCTCGATCGCCTTGAAGCCCCGGCGGATCAGATCCTTCGCGACGGTCTGCACCATCACCCGGCCCAGCCCCTGGCCCTGGTATCCCGGCATGAGCCAGGCGGTCATCAGCTGCACGGCATCCGCCGCGACCGGGCTCGTCGGAAAGGCCGTGGACCGCGGCACGTATGCAGGCGGCGCGTAGAGCACGAAGCCCACCGGCACCTCATCGACATAGACCACCCGGCCGCAGGATCCCCACTCCAGCAGAACGGCCGAGATCCAGGCTTCCTTCTCCAGCTCCGGACGTCCGGCCCTTACCGCGGCCTCGCCGCTGACCGGGTCGAGCTCCCAGAAGACACATGCGCGACAGCGCTTGGGGATGTCCGGGAGGTTGTCCAACGTGAGCGGTACAAGCCGACGCCCCATGAAGCCAGTCCCTCACTTCCGTGGCCAGCCGCGGCACGGGCGGCTGACAGCGCACTACGCTCCCTGATCAGACTACCGACGAAACCGCCGACAGCGCCCAGGCCCAACCCTGTGGCCACCAGTCCGGTGCGGCTCACCGATCGCATGGCCCTGCCCTCCGCATGAGGTGCCTCCCATGGATCCGCCCTACCTGATCGCATCGTATCCGTGCGGACATTGCACCGATACCGCCCTTGAGCAAAGAGCGGGTCGTGTTCCGATGTCATCGGAACACGACCCGCCCCCCTGCGCGCTTTTCCACGGCTCGGAGTGTGGCCGAGCCGTACGGTCAGCGCCTCATTCGTCCTCGTCCGCCGCCTCGTCCTCAGCGGACAGCGGCTGCTCCAGCACCGGTCCTTCGCCCGGGGCCAGGGTGCCGAGGATCCGCTCCAGATCGTCTATCGAGGCGAACTCGACGACGATCTTTCCCTTCTTCTGACCGAGGTCGACCTTCACCCGGGTCTCGAAGCGGTCCGACAGCCGGGACGCCAGATCCGTGAGCGCGGGGGACACCCGGGTACCGGCCCGCGGCCCCTTCGCCTTGGGAGCACCGCCCGACCGCGACCCCATCAGGGTGACGATCTCCTCGACCGCCCGCACCGACAGCCCCTCGGCCACGATGCGGTGCGCCAGCCGGTCCTGTTCCTCCGCGTCCTCCACGGAGAGCAGGGCCCGGGCATGGCCCGCGGAGAGCACGCCCGCCGCGACCCTGCGCTGGACGGAGGGAGAGAGCTTCAGCAGCCGCAGCGTATTGGAGACCTGGGGACGCGAACGCCCGATGCGGTCCGCCAGTTCGTCATGCGTGCAGTTGAAGTCCTTCAGCAACTGGTCGTACGCCGCGGCCTCTTCGAGCGGGTTGAGCTGTGCCCGGTGCAGGTTCTCCAGCAGCGCGTCGAGCAGAAGCTTCTCGTCGTCGGTGGCCCGGACGATGGCGGGGATCTTCTCCAGCCCCGCCTCACGGCAGGCCCGCCAGCGCCGCTCACCCATGATGAGCTCATAGCGCTCCGGCGCCAACTGCCGCACCACGACCGGCTGGAGAAGGCCGACCTCCTGGATCGAGGTGACCAGCTCGGCCAGGGCGTCCTCGTCGAACACCTCGCGCGGCTGACGGGGGTTGGGCGTGATGAAGTCGAGCGGCAGCTCGGCGAAGTGCGCCCCTGCCACCTCGTCCACCACGGGCGCCGACGGGGCCTCGGGCTCCTGCTCCGGCGGGGCGGGCGGCTCGGTTTCACGTGGAACGCTCTGCGTGGACAGAGCGGCCACCTTGGCCGCCGCCACCCCGCGCTCCTGGGTGAGCACCGGCACCGCGGTCGGTGACGTCGAGCCCCCTGAGTTGGTGGCCGTCCCCCCGCCCGTCGCGGGTCCGGCGTTGTCGGTCCCCTTCGGCGCGGGAGGGATCAAAGCACCGAGCCCACGGCCCAGTCCTCTCCGTCGCTCACTCACTGAATCCCCTCCTGCATGCTGTGCTGGTCGTGCTGGCTGATCTCGGGCATGGGCAGGGCATGAACGTGCTGAGCGTCGTACTGCACGTTGACCCCGCGAAGCGCGATCTCCCGGGCCGCCTCGAGATAGGAGAGCGCACCGCTCGATCCCGGGTCATAGGTCAGGACCGTCTGCCCATAGCTGGGGGCCTCGGAGATACGCACGGATCTCGGGATGCTCGTCCGGAGCACCTCGCCGCCGAAGTGACTGCGGACTTCGTCCGCCACCTGGGAGGCCAGCCGGGTCCGGCCGTCGTACATCGTGAGCAGAATCGTCGAGACATGGAGCTTGGGGTTGAGATGACCCCGCACCAGATCGACGTTGCGCAGGAGCTGTCCCAGCCCCTCCAGAGCGTAGTACTCGCACTGGATCGGGATCAGCACTTCCGCCCCGGCCACCAGCGCATTGACCGTCAGCAGCCCGAGCGAGGGCGGACAGTCGATGAGGATGTAGTCCAGTGGCTGTTCATACGCCTGGATGGCTCGCTCCAGCCGACTCTCCCTCGCCACCAGGGAGACCAGCTCGATCTCGGCGCCGGCGAGGTCGATCGTGGCCGGGGCACAGAACAGCCCCTCCACGTCCGGCACCGGCTGCACCACGTCGGACAGCGGCTTGCTGTCGACCAGAACGTCGTAGATCGAGGGGACTTCGGCGTGGTGGTCGATCCCCAGCGCAGTCGAGGCGTTGCCCTGCGGGTCGAGGTCGATCACGAGGACTCGTCCGCCGTGCAGGGCGAGAGACGCCGCCAGATTGACCGTGGTCGTGGTCTTCCCGACCCCGCCCTTCTGGTTGGCGACCACCATCACCCGGGTCTGCTCCGGCCTGGGCAGTCCCTCACCAGCCCGGCCAAGCGCTTCCACCGCCAGTTGAGCGGCACGGCCAATAGGGGTGTCGTCCATCGGGGGCGGAGTTTCACGTGAAACGTCCTCCCCCGCCGATTCGGTACGGGGGCCGGGGACCGGATCGGTCATCGGCCCCGCGATGTTGGCGTCGGACCGCAAGGATTCACTCTCCTCGACATCAGGCTCGCGATGCACAGAGCCTGCCATGCTTTGGGGGTTGTGAACCAGCGAGGTCCGTTCTCCTGTGGATGAATCCACGTCTTTACGGGGGCGGCGGTCGCGGGGCAGAGCCGCCGCACGACCGCGACTGATGATTCCATGCAGCAGGGAGCGACGTTTCACGTGAAACACGATGCACGGGCAGGCCCGTTGTTCTGTCGCGACACTCCGGTATGCGTAGTTTAGGCAGCTTGTATGGAGCACCCCGTCGGGCCGGTCGGCCTACGTCGGAGGACTCAGGGGCGCCGCCGCGGCGCCTCAGGAGGGCTCAGGGGCGACGTCGTGGTGCCTTACGTGCCGCCTTGGCACGCTTCGCGGCGAAACGCACACCGCCGGGGCTCTCCCCGACCTCGACCCGCACCACGGTGGACAGCGGGTCCACGACACCCTCGCCGACATGCAGCACCGAGGTGTCCACCACACCGAGCTTGCTCAGCGCCGCCCGGGCGTGCTTCAGCTCCTCCTCGGCCGTGTCGCCCTTCAGCAGCAGCATCTCTCCGTACGGCCGCAGCAGCGGAACCCCCCAGCCCGCCAGCCGGTCCAGCGGGGCCACCGCCCGAGCCGTGACCACATGCACCGGAGGAAGCTTCCCCAGGACCTCCTCGGCGCGGCCGCGCACGACCGTGACGTGCTCCAGGCCCAGCAGCTCCACCACTTCCCGCAGGAAGTTCGTACGGCGCAGCAGCGGCTCCAGCAGGGTGATCCGCAGATCCGGGCGGGTCAGGGCAAGCGGAATGCCGGGGAGCCCGGCGCCCGAGCCCACATCGCAGACGGTGACGCCCTCGGGCACCACCTCGGAGAGCACGGCGCAGTTCAGCAGATGCCGCTCCCACAGCCGCGGCACCTCACGCGGGCCGATCAGCCCGCGGGTCACGCCCACATCGGCCAGCAGCTCGCCGTACCGAACGGCCTCCGGGAAGCACTCACCGAATACATCCCGAGCCTCATCGGGCGCCGGGGGGAGCTCCGCTGCTTCCGTCACGGGAACCGTCCTTCCGTACCGAGCACTGTGTTGAACGCTGATGCTGATGTAAGGCTGACAAGATTCGGCCCCGCCTGCGCACAGACGGGGCCGGGTAGACCATGAGGCCGGGCCTGGTCAGGCCGGGAGGACGACCACACAGCGCTGGGGCTCTTCGCCCTCGGACTCGCTGTGCAGTCCGGCGGCGGCCACCGCGTCGTGCACCACCTTGCGCTCGAAGGGCGTCATCGCCTTGAGCTTCACCGGCTCGCCGGTGCCCTTCGCCTCTTCCGCGGCCTTGGTGCCCAGCTCGGTCAGCTCGGCACGCTTACGGGCCCGGTATCCGGCGATGTCGAGCATCAGCCGGCTCCGGTCGCCGGTCTCCCGGTGCACCGCGAGCCGGGTCAGCTCCTGAAGGGCCTCCAGCACCTCGCCGTCGCGGCCGACCAGCTTCTGGAGGTCACGGCTGGTCGATTCGCTGATGATCGACACCGCTGCGCGGTCGGCCTCGACGTCCATGTCGATGTCACCGTCGAGGTCCGCGATGTCCAGCAGACCTTCGAGGTAGTCGGCCGCGATCTCCCCTTCCTGTTCGAGGCGGGTCAGGGTGTCGACACCCTCGGCGGCGGGGGTGGTGCCTTCCGTCACGGATGGACTCCTTCGTTACTTCTTGGACGGGTGCTTGGGACGCTGCTGGCCCTTGCGCTGCCCGGACTTCGTGTTCCGGGAGCCGGAGGCCGAGCCGCCGGCCGGCTTGCCGCCCTGCGAGCCCTTCTTCTCCGCCGCGCTCTGCTGCGTCTGCTGGTCGGACTTGGTCAGCTTCGCCGTGGAGCCGGACTGCGCCGACGCCTTGCTGTGGCCGTGGCCGCCCGCGGTGGTGCGCTGCGACTTGGTCTGCCGCTTGGGCTGCTGGCGGTTGGCGCGGGCGGTCTCGGCGGCCTCCTTGGCGGCGACCTCGGCCGGCTCCTCCTTCAGCTTGCCCTTGGCCCGCAGCCGCTCCTGGCGCGCCTTGAAGGCGACGCTGCCCGGGGTCGGGTTACGGCGGATGACGAACATCTGCTGGCCGAGGGTCCAGACGTTGGTGGTCAGCCAGTAGACGAGGACACCGACGGGGAAGTTGATGCCGAAGACGGCGAACATGATCGGGAAGACGTACATCAGCATCTTCTGCTGCTGCATGAACGGCGTCTTCACCGTGAGGTCGACGTTCTTGGTCATCAGCTGGCGCTGGGTGAAGAACTGCGACGCCGACATCAGCACGATCATGGTGATCGTCACGACCCGGACGTCCGTCAGCGACGCTCCGAGGGACTCGACCTTCGAGGCGGAGTCCATGAACTTCACGGACAGGGGAGCGCCGAAGATGTGCGCGTTACGGGCGCTGTCCAGCAGCGACTGGTCGATGACGCCGACCGTCTTGTTGTTCGCGATGTGGTTGAGGACCTGGTAGAGCGCGATGAAGAACGGCGACTGCGCCAGAATCGGGAGACAGCTCGAGAGCGGGTTGGTGCCCGTCTCCTTGTAGAGCTTCATCATCTCTTCGGACTGGCGCTGCTTGTCGCTCTTGTAGCGCTCCTGGATCGCCTTCATCTTCGGCTGGAGCGCCTGCATGTTCCGCGTCGCCTTGATCTGCTTCACGAAGAGCGGGATCAGGCAGATACGGATCAGTACCACCAGCGAAACGATGGACAGACCCCACGCCCAGCCACTGTTCCGTTCAAAAATGAGGCTGTAGAACGAGTGGAACTGGACGATGATCCAGGAAACTACGTCATAAAGAGGACCGAGGATCGTGTCCACGAATCAGGCTCCTTGGGCGTTGGGCTGGGTCTCGGGCTGTGCGGCAGGTTCCACAGCGGAGTGCCCGCCGAAGCGGTTCCGCAGCCGCTGGTGCCACACCGGATGCTTCCGGGGCGGCACGTGGTCGACGCCACCGAGCGACCATGGGTTGCAGCGCAGGATGCGCCACGCCGTCAGCGCCGTTCCTTTTACCGCGCCGTGCCGGTCAATGGCCGTGTAGCCATAGTGCGAGCACGACGGGTAGTACTTGCAGACCGGTCCCAACATGGGGCTGATGGTCCACTGGTACAGCTTGATCAACCACAGCAGCGGGTACTTCATCGCGGCACCCCTCCCAGTAGCCGCTGCACTGCGGTGTCGAGGTCGCGGGCCAGCTGGTCGTGACCCGCCTCACCCGCACCGGGCAGCGCCCGTACGACCACAAGGCTACCTGCGGGAAAATGATCGAGACGGTCCCGCATGAGATGGCGCAGTCTGCGCTTCACCAGATTGCGGACGACGGCACCGCCGACCGCCTTGCTGACGACGAAACCCGCACGCGCCGGGGGAGCACTCTCCCCAGGTGCGTGCGGGTCCGTGTTTTTGCTGGTGAGGCCGCTGCGAAAGTGCACGACAAGAAGCGGGCGACCCGCCCTGCGTCCTCGGCGTACCGCGGCCGCGAAGTCCTGGCGCCGCCTCAGCCGATGCTCGGTAGGCAGCACGTCATGGACCTTGGGTCAGGCTGCTCAGGCCGACAGGCGGGCGCGACCCTTGCTACGGCGGGACGCGAGAATCGCGCGGCCGGCACGGGTGCGCATACGCAGCCGGAAGCCGTGGGTCTTCGCGCGGCGGCGGTTGTTCGGCTGGAAGGTGCGCTTGCTCACTCGGGGGCTCCAGAAATGAATCGGGTAGTGGCGGTACATCGCCTGGCTGTCACCGTGCGCCCACGAGTAGCTCGCAATACGCCCGAGTGCACCGCTTCACGATCACGGATCATGAAGTCCGTGACCCTTGCCCATCGGAGGCAGGCGGCAGCAGCCATCGACAACTCGACCTGGTTACGGTACGCGCGGTTACGCCATCCGGTCAAACCGACGGACGGCCCGGGTGGCGCCCCACCCGTACCACCCGCGGGGGCAAGGGAACGACCGGCGACATCACATGGCACATTTGTACACACCCTGTGGACAACGACTTGAACCCTGAACCCCGGCCTGACTACCGTGGCCAGGCTCCGATTCCTTCCCACCCGTCCCGAGAACCACCTTTCGTGGGACATGTCGGCGTCCCCCACCCAGCGAGTGAGAGAGCGTGCCCTGTGGCTGACGTACCTGCCGATCTTGCCGCAGTGTGGCCACGCGTGCTCGAACGGCTTCTGGGAGAAGGCACGGGTCAGGGAGGACAGGGCGTCGAGGCCAAGGACGAGCACTGGATCAAACGGTGCCAGCCCCTGGCACTCGTCGCCGACACCGCCCTGCTGGCCGTCCCCAATGAATTCGCCAAGGGCGTACTGGAGGGCAGGCTGGCCCCCATCGTCAGCGAAACGCTGAGCCGGGAGTGCGGCCGCCCGATCCGCATCGCGATCACCGTCGACGAGTCGGCCGGCGAGCCGATCGTCCCGCAGCAGCCGCAGCGCGACAGCCGGGACGGCTATGAGAATCGCCGCGACGGATACGAGAGCCGCGACGGCTACGAGGGCCGGGACGGTTACGAGAGCCGGGACGGTCGCGACGGCTACGAGAGTTACGAGAGCCGCGACGGCTACGGCCGCCAGGCGCCCGACGAGCTGCCGACCGCCCGCCCCGCCTACCCCGGCTATCAGCAGCCGCGCCCCGAGCCCGCCGCCTGGCAGCGGCCCCATGACGACTACGGCTGGCAGCAGCCCCGGCTCGGCGGCTTCCCCGAGGCCGATCCGTACGCGTCACAGCACTCCTCGTCCGGCTACGACCAGCAGCCGTACGACCAGCAGCCGCGCGGCGACTACCGGGGCCCCGGGACGGAGCGCCCTGGTCCGGGCGCACCCGGGGGTGGCCCGGGATCAGGTGGTCCGGGTGGCCCAGGCGGTCCGGCCGGTCCGGGAAACCACGGCGGCCCCGGAGGGCACGGAGGGCCCGGTGGCCCCGGCGGCGTACCCGAGCGTCCGCCGTACGAGCAGCAGCGCCACGATCTCCCCGACCCGCTGGAGCGCGCCCGCGGCGGACCGCCCGTCCTGCCCTCGCAGACCGGCGCCCCCGGCCCGCTGGCCGCGCAGCCCGCGCCCGCGTCCGGCCCCGGTGAGCCGACCGCCCGGCTGAATCCCAAGTACCTCTTCGACACCTTCGTCATCGGCGCCTCCAACCGCTTCGCGCACGCCGCGGCGGTCGCGGTCGCCGAGGCACCGGCCAAGGCGTACAACCCGCTCTTCATCTACGGGGAATCGGGGCTCGGCAAGACCCATCTGCTGCACGCCATCGGGCACTACGCCCGCAGCCTCTACCCGGGCACCCGGGTGCGCTACGTGAGCTCCGAGGAGTTCACCAACGAGTTCATCAACTCCATCCGCGACGGCAAGGCGGACGCGTTCCGCAAGCGCTACCGCGACATGGACATCCTGCTGGTCGACGACATCCAGTTCCTGGCGAGCAAGGAGTCGACGCAGGAGGAGTTCTTCCACACCTTCAATACGCTCCACAACGCCAACAAGCAGATCGTGCTCTCCTCCGACCGGCCGCCCAAGCAGCTGGTCACCCTGGAGGACCGGCTCCGCAACCGGTTCGAATGGGGTCTGATCACCGATGTGCAGCCGCCGGAGCTGGAGACGCGCATCGCGATCCTCCGCAAGAAGGCGGTGCAGGAGCAGCTGAACGCGCCGCCGGAGGTGCTCGAGTTCATCGCCTCCCGGATCTCCCGCAACATCCGGGAGCTGGAGGGCGCGCTGATCCGCGTCACGGCCTTCGCGAGCCTGAACCGGCAGCCGGTGGACCTCGGCCTCACCGAGATCGTCCTCAAGGATCTGATCCCGGGCGGCGAGGACGCGGCCCCGGAGATCACCGCCACCGCGATCATGGCGGCGACGGCCGACTACTTCGGGCACACGGTGGACGACCTGTGCGGCGCCTCCCGCAGCCGGGTCCTGGTCACGGCGCGGCAGATCGCGATGTACCTGTGCCGTGAGCTGACCGATCTCTCCCTGCCCAAGATCGGCGCGCAGTTCGGCGGCCGGGACCATACGACGGTGATGCACGCGGACCGCAAGATCCGGGCGCTGATGGCCGAGCGGCGCTCCATCTACAACCAGGTCACCGAGCTGACCAACCGCATCAAGAACGGCTGAGCGGGCCGCAGAGGCCGCAGAGGCACCCCGTACAGACACGCGCTGAGACACGCGCCGAGACACGCGCCGAGACGACTGCCAAGGCACCGCGGACGCGCACAAGGGCGCTCCGGGACGGACAACTCCCGGGGCGCCCTTCGTCGTTCGGTCTCCGCGGCTGTTCGATTCCATGCTCCGACAGGCCCGTTCTCCACAGATCCACAGCGGATGGACCGTCCACACCTTGGGGACTTCTCCGTTGTCCCGAAACCGTCCACAGGCTTGGGTTGCAGGATGGGATCAGTGGAGGTCAGGCGGGTGTGGAATTGTGGTCAACGAGAGTCCACAGACTGTGGACGAACGGATTGCCCACAGGCCGTGCTTCGAGTTGTCCACCGGCCGCCCACAGCCACAGGCCGGTTGCCCACAGCTTCTCCACACGCCTGTCCACTGTTCGGCAACGAAACGGTCACTCTCACCGGACCGAGTGAAAGGCGTCACACCAAGGAGCCGGGTTGGGCTGTGGGGAAGGTGGGTAAAACTGGGGACGCCGCTGGGGAGAACGGGGCGTCTCCTGTGCATCGCGTGTGCAGAACTTTCCGGCGTCCACAGAACGACCGAGTTGTCCACGGGCGCCGCCCACAGGACCGGTGGACAAAAAAGCGACTCTGACCTGCGCAAAGTCGGTTTTCCACGGTTTCCACAGGCCCTACTACTACGACCACACAGTTAGAGCCGGGAAATCGCTTCGAAGTGGGGCCTGTGCACAACTTCGGGCCGCGCCGCCCGACACGTCTCGCACCGACTTGACCCCGAGCCGCGCCGACTGTCAGCGGCGTGCGTCAGACTGGTCTCCGGCACATCAGCCGACGACGAAGGCCAGCAGGGCGAGCCAGCAACAGCAGGAGGCGGTTTCCGGTGAAGATCCGGGTGGAGCGCGATGTACTCGCGGAGGCAGTGGCCTGGACAGCCCGCAGCCTCCCGGCCCGTCCGCCGGTGCCCGTCCTCGCGGGCATCCTGCTGAAGGCGGAGGAAGGCGCTCTCAGCCTCTCCGGCTTCGACTACGAGGTCTCGGCCCGCGTCTCCGTCGAAGCCGACGTGGAGGACGACGGCACGGTCCTGGTCTCCGGCCGCCTTCTCGCCGACATCTGCCGCGCTCTCCCCAATCGCCCTGTGGAGATCTCCAGCGACGGCGTGCGCGTGACCGTCGTCTGCGGTTCGTCGCGCTTCACCCTCCACACACTGCCTGTGGAGGAGTACCCGGCGCTGCCGCAGATGCCGACCGCGACCGGCACCGTCCCCGGTGAGGTCTTCGCCGCCGCCGCCGCCCAGGTCGCCATCGCGGCCGGCCGGGACGACACCCTGCCGGTGCTCACCGGTGTGCGGATCGAGATCGAGGGCGACACCGTCACGCTGGCCTCCACCGACCGCTACCGGTTCGCGGTCCGCGAGTTCCTGTGGAAGCCGGAGACGCCGGACGTCTCCGCCGTCGCGCTGGTCCCCGCCAAGACGCTGCTGGACACCGCCAAGTCGCTGACCAGCGGTGACACGGTCGCCCTGGCGCTGTCCGGCTCGGGTGCGGGCGAGGGGCTGATCGGCTTCGAGGGCGCCGGGCGCCGTACGACCACCCGGCTGCTCGAGGGTGACCTGCCGAAGTACCGCACGCTCTTCCCGACCGAGTTCAACTCCGTCGCGGTGATCGAGACCGCGCCCTTCGTGGAGGCCGTCAAGCGTGTGGCGCTGGTGGCCGAGCGGAACACGCCGGTGCGGCTCAGCTTCGAGCAGGGCGTGCTGATCCTGGAGGCCGGTTCCAGCGACGATGCACAGGCTGTGGAGCGCGTCGACGCGCAGCTCGACGGCGACGACATCTCCATCGCCTTCAACCCGACGTTCCTGCTCGACGGGCTCAGCGCGATCGACTCGCCGGTCGCCCAGCTGTCGTTCACCACGTCGACGAAGCCCGCTCTGCTCAGCGGCAAGCCCGCCGTGGATGCCGAGGCCGACGAGGCGTACAAGTACCTGATCATGCCGGTCCGACTGAGCGGATGAGTGGCTGAGTAGCTGAGAATCGAGCGAATGAGCGGGTGTAGCCAACATCTGTGCGGACACCCGCGGGCGTAGGCTCGGTCTCGGGTACGAACCGCACTGACTACGGCATAAGGATCATTGATGGAGCTCGGTCTCGTCGGCCTCGGCAAGATGGGCGGCAACATGCGCGAGCGCATTCGCCGCGCAGGCCACACCGTCATCGGATACGACCGCAACCCGGACGTCGCCGATGTTCACAGCCTCGGTGAGCTGGTGAGCAACCTCAAGGGTCCGCGCGTGGTGTGGATCATGGTTCCGGCCGGTGTCGCGACCCAGACCACCATCGACGAGCTGGCCGAGCTGCTGTCGCCCGGCGACGTCGTCGTGGACGGCGGCAACTCCCGCTGGACGGACGACGAGAAGCACGCCGAGGAGCTGGGTGCCAAGGGCATCGGCTTCGTCGACTGCGGTGTCTCCGGCGGCGTCTGGGGCCTGGAGAACGGCTATGCGCTGATGTACGGCGGCGCGGCCGAGCACGTCGCCCAGGTTCAGCCGATCTTCGACGCGCTCAAGCCCGAGGGCAGCGCCGGCGCCGTCCACGCGGGCAAGGTCGGCGCGGGCCACTTCGCCAAGATGGTCCACAACGGCATCGAGTACGCGATGATGCAGGCGTACGCCGAGGGCTGGGAGCTGCTGGAAGCCGTGCACTCGGTCACCGACGTGCGCGAGGTGTTCCGCTCCTGGCAGGAGGGCACCGTCATCCGTTCCTGGCTGCTGGACCTGGCCGTCCGCGCCCTGGACGACGACGAGCACCTGTCCCGCTTGCGCGGATACGCCGAGGACTCGGGCGAGGGCCGCTGGACCGTGGAAGCCGCGATCGACAACGCGGTGCCGCTGCCCGCGATCACTGCGTCCCTGTTCGCCCGCTTCTCCTCGCGTCAGGACGACTCCCCGCAGATGAAGATGATCGCCGCACTGCGCAATCAGTTCGGCGGTCACGCGGTCGAGAACACCAACTAAGCAGCACCTCAAGGGTGTAGTACTGCCGGGGGAGGTCGGCGCAGCCCACCATGCACGTCACGCATCTGTCGCTCGCCGACTTCCGCTCGTACGCCCGGGCCGAAGTCGCCCTGGGCCCGGGCGTCACCGCCTTCGTCGGGCCCAATGGCCAGGGCAAGACCAATCTGGTCGAGGCCGTCGGCTATCTCGCCACCCTCGGCAGCCACCGCGTCTCTTCGGACGCCCCGCTGGTGCGGATGGGCGCCGAGCGGGCGATCGTCCGGGCCGCGGTGGTCCAGGGGGACCGGCAGCAGCTGGTCGAGCTGGAGCTGAACCCCGGTAAGGCCAATCGCGCCCGCATCAACCGGTCCTCGCAGGTCAGGCCGAGGGATGTGCTCGGCATCCTGCGCACGGTGCTGTTCGCGCCCGAGGACCTGGCCCTGGTCAAGGGCGACCCCGGTGAGCGCCGTCGCTTCCTCGACGATCTGATCACCGCCCGTGCGCCGCGCATGGCCGGGATCCGCTCGGACTACGACCGGGTGCTCAAGCAGCGCAACAGCCTGCTGAAGACCGCGGCGATGGCCCGGCGGCACGGCTCACGCGGCGGAGGCAGTGGTGACGCGGCGCTGTCCACCCTCGACGTGTGGGACCAGCATCTGGCCCGGACCGGTGCCGAGTTGCTCGCCCAGCGCTTCGATCTGATCTCCGTGCTCCAGCCGCTCGCCGACAAGGCGTACGAGCAGCTGGCCCCGGGCGGCGGCCCGGTCCTGCTGGAGTACCGCGGCTCGGCTGGTGAGGACCTGGCCGCGGCGGGCAGCCGCGAGGAGCTGTACGAACGGCTGATGGCGGCCCTGGCGGACGCCCGGAAACAGGAGGTCGAGCGCGGCGTCACGCTGGTGGGACCGCACCGGGACGACCTCGTCCTCAAGCTCGGGCGGCTTCCGGCCAAGGGCTACGCGAGCCATGGCGAGTCCTGGTCGTACGCCCTCGCGCTGCGTCTGGCCTCGTACGACCTGCTGCGCGCGGAGGGTGCCGAACCCGTCCTGGTGCTGGACGACGTCTTCGCCGAGCTGGACTCCCGGCGCCGGGAGCGGCTGGCCGAGCTGGTCGCCCCCGGTGAGCAGGTGCTGGTCACGGCGGCCGTGGAGGAGGACGTCCCGGAGGTGCTGGAGGGCGTGCGCTACGCGGTGGCCGAGGGCGAGGTGCGCCGGGTATGACGGATCAGCCCCCGAAGAACCCCGAGCCCTCGGGCGTCGACCTGGCGCGCGTCGCGCTGCGTGCCGCCAAGGAGCAGGCGCGGGCCCGCGGCGCGGCCGCCCAGCAGACGAAGCAGGCGCGTCGAGGGGGCTTGCGCTCCGGCGCGCGCGCCGATGGGCGCGATCCGCTCCCGCTCGGGGCGGCGATCAACCGGCTGATCACCGAGCGCGGCTGGGAGGCACCGGCGGCGGTCGGCGGGGTGATGGGCCGCTGGCCCCAGATGGTCGGCCCGGAGGTCGCCCAGCACTGTGAGCCGCAGCGGTACGACGAGGACGCCCGGGTGCTGACCGTGCGCTGCGACTCCACGGCGTGGGCGACCCAGCTGCGGCTGCTCGCACCGCAGCTGGTGGCCCGGCTCAACGCCGACCTCGGGCAGGGCACGGTGCGGTTGATCAAGGTGCTGGGCCCGGGCGGACCGCCCCGGCGCTACGGTCCGCTGCGCTCCCCCGGCAGCACCGGCCCCGGTGACACCTACGGCTGACCGTGCGCGCCCGCAGGGCCCGTACGGACCCGCCCCGGGAGCCGCCCCGAGGGTCGCTCCGGGCCCGCCCCTGGGCCCGTATGGACGCCTGAGCACAGGGTGACGGCTGAGACCCCGGTCACGGTAGCCGGTGGTTGACAGCTCGAAGCGCTGAGTGGCGGTGTGAGCCTCTTGGAGCCCGTCCCCGCATATGGGGAGTCGCTGCCGACCGGTTCAGGGCGGCACATGCGGACTCAGGCGCCAGCAAGCCCCCATTCTTGTCGGCGCTACCGGTAGACTGGGCGAGTACACCGTCGCCGCTGGCGCACCGAGCGCTTGCGGACACATGTTGAACGACGCAGCCGCTCCTGCCTGCCCGGAGACGGCATGTGCTGTGCCAGAAAGGGCGCTTCGTGGCCGATTCCGGCAACCCCATCGAAAACATCACGTCCATCCCCGACGGCGAGGCTCTGGCTCCGCCGTCGTACGACGCCAGTGCGATCACTGTCCTGGAGGGGCTGGACGCGGTCCGCAAGCGACCCGGTATGTACATCGGTTCCACCGGTGAGCGCGGCCTGCACCACCTGGTCCAGGAAGTCGTCGACAACTCCGTCGACGAGGCCATGGCCGGTCACGCGGACAGCATCGACGTCACGATCCTCCCCGACGGCGGGGTTCGCGTCATCGACAACGGCCGCGGGATCCCGGTAGGGATCGTCCCCTCGGAGGGGAAGCCGGCCGTGGAGGTCGTGATGACCGTCCTGCACGCGGGCGGCAAGTTCGGCGGCGGCGGCTACGCCGTCTCCGGTGGTCTGCACGGCGTCGGCGTCTCCGTCGTCAACGCCCTGTCGACGAAGGTCTCGGTCGAGGTCAAGACGGACGGGTACCGCTGGACCCAGGACTACAAGACCGGCGTGCCGACGGCGCCCCTGGCCCGGAACGAGGCCACGGAGGAGACCGGCACGACGGTCACCTTCTGGGCCGACGGGGACATCTTCGAGACCACCGAGTACTCGTTCGAGACGCTGTCCCGGCGCTTCCAGGAGATGGCGTTCCTCAACAAGGGCCTGTCGATCTCGCTGACGGACGAGCGCGAGGCCCACGTGGACGAGGAGGGCAAGCCGCTCTCCGTGCGGTACCACTACGAGGGCGGCATCGTCGACTTCGTCACGTACCTCAACTCCCGCAAGGGCGAGCTGGTTCACCCCACGGTGATCGGCTTCGAGGCCGAGGACAAGGAGCGGCTGCTCTCCCTCGAGATCGCGATGCAGTGGAACACCCAGTACTCCGAGGGTGTCTACAGCTTCGCGAACACCATCCACACCCATGAGGGCGGTACCCACGAGGAGGGCTTCCGGGCAGCGCTGACGTACCTGATCAACAAGTACGCGCGCGACAGGAAGCTGCTCCGCGAGAAGGACGACAACCTCACCGGTGAGGACATCCGCGAGGGCCTGACCGCGATCATCTCGGTCAAGCTGGGCGAGCCGCAGTTCGAGGGCCAGACGAAGACGAAGCTGGGCAACACCGAGGCGAAGACCTTCGTCCAGAAGATCGTCAACGAGCACCTGACCGACTGGCTGGACCGGAACCCCAACGAGGCGGCGGACATCATCCGCAAGGGGATCCAGGCGGCGACGGCCCGGGTGGCGGCCCGCAAGGCGCGCGACCTGACCCGCCGCAAGGGGCTGCTGGAGACCGCGTCGCTGCCGGGCAAGCTGAGCGACTGCCAGTCCAACGACCCGTCGAAGTGCGAGATCTTCATCGTCGAGGGTGACTCCGCCGGCGGCTCGGCCAAGTCCGGCCGCGACCCGCAGTACCAGGCGATCCTTCCGATCCGAGGCAAGATCCTCAACGTCGAGAAGGCCCGGGTCGACAAGATCCTCCAGAACAACGAGGTCCAGGCGCTGATCTCGGCCTTCGGCACCGGTGTGCACGAGGACTTCGACATCACCAAGCTCCGGTATCACAAGATCATCCTGATGGCGGACGCCGATGTCGACGGTCAGCACATCAACACCCTGCTGCTGACCTTCCTCTTCCGCTTCATGCGTCCGCTGGTCGAGGCCGGGCACGTCTTCCTCTCCCGCCCGCCGCTCTACAAGATCAAGTGGGGCCGGGACGACTTCGAGTACGCGTACTCGGACCGGGAGCGGGACGCCCTGATCCAGGCCGGCCGCGAGCAGGGCAAGCGCATCAAGGACGACTCGGTGCAGCGCTTCAAGGGTCTGGGCGAGATGAACGCCGAGGAGCTGCGCGTGACCACCATGGACCTCGACAGCCGGGTCCTCGGCCAGGTCACGCTGGACGACGCGGCGCAGGCCGACGACCTGTTCTCGGTCCTGATGGGCGAGGACGTCGAGGCCCGGCGCTCGTTCATCCAGCGCAACGCCAAGGATGTCCGCTTCCTCGACATCTGAGTCGGCCACCCGCAGCCGCAGACGACAGAAGGACTTGACCAGCAATGGCCGACGAGAACAACCCCACCACGCCCGACGAACTCGCCGCGGGCGCCGCCATGCGCATCGAGGCGGTCGGCCTCGAGACCGAGATGCAGCGCTCGTACCTCGACTACGCGATGAGCGTCATCGTGAGCCGTGCGCTGCCCGACGTCCGGGACGGCCTCAAGCCGGTGCACCGGCGCGTGCTGTACGCGATGTACGACGGCGGATACCGCCCCGAGAAGGGCTTCTACAAGTGCGCCCGCGTCGTCGGCGACGTGATGGGCACGTACCACCCGCACGGTGACTCGTCCATCTACGACGCCCTCGTGCGGCTGGCCCAGTCGTGGTCCATGCGCATGCCGCTGGTCGACTCCAACGGCAACTTCGGCTCCCCGGGCAACGACCCCGCGGCGGCCATGCGGTACACCGAGTGCAAGATGGCCCCGCTGGCCATGGAGATGCTCCGGGACATCGACGAGGAGACCGTCGACTTCCAGGACAACTACGACGGCCGTAACCAGGAGCCGACGGTCCTGCCGGCCCGCTTCCCGAACCTGCTGGTCAACGGCTCGGCGGGGATCGCGGTGGGCATGGCCACCAACATCCCGCCGCACAATCTGCGCGAGGTCGCCGAGGGCGCCCAGTGGTTCCTGGCGAACCCGGAGGCGACCCAGGAGGAGCTGCTCGACGCCCTGATCGACCGGATCAAGGGCCCGGATTTCCCGACCGGCGCGCTGGTCGTGGGCCGCAAGGGCATCGAGGAGGCGTACCGCACCGGCCGTGGCTCGATCACGATGCGCGCGGTCGTCGAGGTCGAGGAGATCCAGGGCCGGCAGTGCCTGGTGGTCACCGAGCTGCCGTACCAGGTCAACCCGGACAACCTGGCGCAGAAGATCGCCGACCTGGTGAAGGACGCCAGGATCGGCGGCATCGCTGACGTCCGTGACGAGACCTCGTCGCGCACCGGCCAGCGCCTGGTCATCGTGCTCAAGCGGGACGCGGTCGCCAAGGTCGTCCTCAACAACCTGTACAAGCACACCGATCTCCAGACGAACTTCGGCGCCAACATGCTGGCGCTGGTCGACGGCGTGCCGCGGACCCTGTCGCTGGACGCGTTCATCCGCAACTGGGTCACCCACCAGATCGAGGTCATCGTCCGCCGGACGCGCTTCCGGCTGCGCAAGGCCGAGGAGCGGGCGCACATCCTGCGCGGCCTGCTCAAGGCGCTGGACGCGATCGACGAGGTCATCGCGCTGATCCGGCGCAGCGACACGGTCGACACCGCGCGCGGCGGCCTGATGGAGCTGCTGGAGATCGACGAGATCCAGGCGAACGCGATCCTGGAGATGCAGCTGCGGCGGCTGGCCGCCCTGGAGCGTCAGAAGATCATCCAGGAGCACGACGAGCTTCAGGCGAAGATCAACGAGTACAACGCGATCCTCGCCTCGCCCGAGCGGCAGCGGCAGATCATCAGCGAGGAGCTGACCGCGCTCGTCGAGAAGTTCGGCGACGACCGGCGCTCCAAGCTGGTCCCCTTCGACGGCGACATGTCCATCGAGGACCTGATCGCCGAGGAGGACATCGTCGTCACGATCACCCGCGGCGGCTATCTGAAGCGCACCAAGACCGAGGACTACCGTTCGCAGAAGCGCGGCGGCAAGGGCGTGCGCGGGACGAAGCTGAAGCAGGACGACATCGTCGACCACTTCTTCGTCTCGACCACCCACCACTGGCTGCTGTTCTTCACCAACAAGGGCCGGGTCTACCGGGCCAAGGCGTACGAGCTCCCGGACGCGGGCCGGGAGGCGCGCGGCCAGCACGTCGCGAACCTGCTGGCGTTCCAGCCGGACGAGCAGATTGCCCGGATCCTGGCGATCCGCGACTACGAGGCGGTGCCGTACCTGGTGCTGGCCACCAAGTCGGGCCTGGTGAAGAAGACGCCGCTGAAGGATTACGACTCGCCGCGCTCCGGCGGTGTGATCGCCATCAACCTCCGGGAGATGGAAGACGGCCGCGAGGACGAACTGATCGGCGCCGAGCTGGTCTCCGCCGCGGACGATCTGCTGCTGATCAGCAAGAAGGCGCAGTCGATCCGGTTCACGGCGACCGACGAGTCGCTGCGGCCGATGGGGCGCGCGACCTCGGGCGTGAAGGGCATGAGCTTCCGCGAGGACGACGAGCTGCTCTCGATGAATGTCGTCCGGCCCGGTACGTTCGTGTTCACCGCCACCGACGGTGGGTACGCGAAGCGTTCGAACGTCGACGAGTACCGCGTCCAGGGTCGCGGCGGCCTCGGAATCAAGGCCGCCAAGATCGTGGAGGACCGGGGTTCGCTGGTCGGAGCGCTGGTGGTCGAGGAGAGCGACGAGATCCTCGCCATCACGCTCGGTGGCGGTGTGATCCGTACACGGGTCAGCGAGGTCAGGGAGACGGGCCGTGACACCATGGGCGTCCAACTGATCAACCTGGGCAAGCGCGATGCCGTCGTCGGCATCGCCCGGAACGCCGAGGCCGGTCGTGAGGCTGAAGAGGTCGAGGACGTCATCGAGACCGCGATCGAGGCAGCCGAGGAGGCCGCGTCCGAGGCGGCCGGGGGCACGCCGTCCCCGGCCGACGAGACCACCGAGGAGTAAGTCGTGAGTGGAGCCACGGGCGGAGCGGGTGGCGGTGCGGGGGCCGAAGGGCGTCCGGGATCGAAGACCCCGCCCTCCGCGGGCGGTGCGTCCGCCGCGAAAGACGCCCGTGGCCCCGCCGCCGATTCCCAGGGCGGAGCCGACTCCCACGGGGGCACGGTGACGGACACCCGGAAGCTGCGGCCCGTGCCCGCCTCGGATCCCCAGCCCGAGCAGCACTCCGAGCGGCAGGCGTCGAGCCCGCTGCCCAGTGAGCGGTCCGCCCAGCCGCAGCCCGAGCGGCCGTACCACCCGCCGCAGGCCTACGCGCCGCCGCCCGGCGGCG
>NZ_RIBZ01000282.1:0-15260 GCF_003721215.1 Streptomyces botrytidirepellens | reverse complement strand
CGCCCACCGAGCCGCACCCGGCAACGAGACCCAAGGGCCCCGCACACGCGACGGCGGCGGGGTGCGAACCGCGCACCCCGCCGCCGACCGCATCCAGCGGAAAGCGCCTTAGCCCTCGACGCCCAGCTTCTCCAGGATCAGCTCGCGCACCCGCGCCGCATCGGCCTGGCCACGCGTGGCCTTCATGACGGCACCGACCAGCGCACCGGCCGCGGCGACCTTGCCACCGCGGATCTTGTCGGCGATAGCCGCGTTGCCCGCGATCGCCTCGTCCACGGCCGTCCCCAGCGCACCCTCGTCCGAGACGACCTTCAGGCCGCGGGCGGCCACGACCTGATCCGGGTCGCCCTCACCCGCCAGCACGCCCTCGATCGTCTGGCGGGCCAGCTTGTCGTTGAGGGAGCCCTCGTCGACCAGGGCGCACACCCGGGCAACCTGGACGGGTGTGATGGGGAGGGCGGCGGGTTCGACGCCCTCCTCGTTGGCGCGGCGGGCCAGCTCGCCCATCCACCACTTGCGCGCCGCCCCGGCATCCGCACCCGCGTCGATCGTCGCGGTGATCAGCTCAATCGCGCCCGCGTTGAGGACGGACTGCATCTCGTGCTGCGAGATGCCCCACTCCTCCCGCAGCCGGGTGCGCCGCACCCGCGGCAGCTCCGGAAGCGTGGCGCGCAGCTCCTCGACCCACTCGCGCGAGGGGGCGACGGGCACGAGGTCCGGCTCGGGGAAGTACCGGTAGTCCTCGGCCTCCTCCTTGACCCGGCCGGACGTCGTGGAGCCGTCCTCCTCGTGGAAGTGACGGGTCTCCTGGATGATCGTCCCGCCATCGCTCAGCACCGCTGCATGGCGCTGGATCTCGAAGCGGGCGGCGCGCTCGACGGACCGCAGCGAGTTGACGTTCTTCGTCTCGGAGCGGGTGCCGAACTTGTCGGCGCCGTGCGGCCGCAGCGACAGGTTCACGTCGCACCGCATCTGACCCATCTCCATGCGCGCCTCGGAGACCCCGAGCGCCTTGATGAGCTCGCGCAGCTCGGCGACGTACGCCCGGGCGACCTCGGGGGCCTTCTCCCCGGCTCCGACGATCGGCTTGGTGACGATCTCGATGAGCGGGATCCCGGCCCGGTTGTAGTCCAGGAGGGAGTGCGAGGCGCCGTGGATGCGGCCCGTCGCGCCGCCGACGTGGGTGGACTTGCCGGTGTCCTCCTCCATGTGGGCGCGCTCGATCTCGACGCGGAAGATCTCGCCGTCGACCTCGACGTCCAGATAGCCGTTGAAGGCGATCGGCTCGTCGTACTGCGAGGTCTGGAAGTTCTTCGGCATGTCCGGATAGAAGTAGTTCTTCCGGGCGAAGCGGCACCATTCGGCGATCTCGCAGTTCAGCGCGAGGCCGATCTTGATGGCGGACTCGACGCCGGTCGCGTTGACGACGGGCAGCGAGCCGGGCAGGCCGAGGCAGGTGGGGCAGGTCTGCGAGTTGGCGTCGGCGCCCAGCGACGTCGAACACCCGCAGAACATCTTGGTCTTGGTGCCGAGTTCGACGTGGACCTCGAGCCCCATCACGGGCTCGTAGGCGGCCAGGGCGTCCTCGTACGACACCAGTTCAGTGACGGTCACGGAAAACTAACCTCTCAACCCGCGAGGACGTCGTCGTCGCCCATGCGCTTCAGCTCGCGGACGAGCAGGGCGACGCCGGTGGCGATGGCGGCGGCGGAGACCACCGCGTCGGCCAGCTGGAGCTTGTCCTTCTCGAAGCGGGCCTTCTTGGCCTGCTTGATCACGCTGACCGCGCCGAACAGCGAGGTCCCGATGGACAGGTAGGTGCCGGCCTTGGACTTCTTGAAGCCCTTGGCCTTCTTGATCGCGCTCATAGCGACGGTGCCTCCTCGATCAGCGGGTGGCCCCACCGTTCGGTGAGCGCGGCCTCGACCGCGGCACCGACCCGGTAGAGCCGGTCATCGGCCATGGCGGGAGCGATGATCTGCAATCCGACCGGCAGACCGTCCTCCGGCGCCAGACCGCAGGGCAGTGACATGGCCGCGTTCCCCGCCAGGTTCGCCGGAATCGTGCACAGGTCGGCGAGGTACATCGCCATCGGGTCGTCGGCGCGCTCGCCGATCGGGAAGGCGGTGGTCGGCGTGGTCGGCGAGACCAGCACGTCGACCTGCTCGAAGGCCTTCTCGAAGTCCCGGGTGATCAGGGTGCGGACCTTCTGCGCCGAGCCGTAGTACGCGTCGTAGTAGCCGGAGCTGAGCGCGTACGTACCGAGCATGATCCGGCGCTTGACCTCCGCGCCGAAGCCTTCGGCGCGGGTGAGTGCGGTGACCTCCTCGGCCGACTTCGAGCCGTCGTCGCCCACCCGCAGGCCGTAGCGCATGGCGTCGAAGCGGGCCAGGTTGGACGAGCACTCCGACGGCGCGATCAGGTAGTACGCGGCGAGCGCCTTGTCGAAGGACGGGCAGGAGATCTCCACGACCTCGGCGCCCAGCTCGCGCAGCAGCTCCACCGACTCCTCGAAGCGCTGCATGACGCCGGCCTGGTAGCCCTCGCCCGCGAACTCCTTGACCACGCCGACGCGCATGCCGCGCACGCTGCCGTTGCGGGCGGCCTCGACGACCGCCGGAACGGGGGCGTCGATGGAGGTCGAGTCGAGCGGGTCGTGCCCGGCGATCACCTCGTGCAGCAGCGCAGCGTCCAGCACGGTACGGGCGCAGGGGCCGCCCTGGTCGAGCGAGGACGAGAAGGCGACCATGCCGTACCGGGAGACCGCCCCGTACGTCGGCTTGACCCCGACCGTGCCGGTGACGGCGGCGGGCTGGCGGATGGAGCCGCCGGTGTCGGTGCCGATGGCCAGCGGGGCCTGGAACGACGCCAGGGAGGCGGAGGAGCCGCCTCCGGAGCCGCCGGGGATGCGGGTGAGGTCCCACGGGTTTCCGGTGGGCCCGTACGCGCTGTTCTCGGTCGAGGACCCCATGGCGAACTCGTCCATGTTGGTCTTGCCGAGGACGATGACGTCCGCGTCCCGCAGCCGCTGGGTCAGCGTCGCGTCGTACGGCGGAATCCACCCTTCGAGGATCTTGGAGCCGACGGTGGTCGGGATCCCCTTGGTGGTGAAGATGTCCTTGAGCGCGAGCGGAACCCCGGCCAGCGGGCCCAGCTCCTCGCCGCGCGCCCGCTTCTCGTCGACGGCGCGGGCCTGCGCGAGCGCGCCCTCGCGGTCCACGTGCAGGAAGGCGTGCACCTTCTCGTCGACGGCCTCGATACGGGCCAGATGGGCTTCGGTGACCTCGACGGCTGTCAGCTCGCCGGAAGCGACCTTGGCGGCGATCTCCGCGGCGGTGAGCCTGATCAGATCGGTCATGCGGGTCAGTCCTCCCCCAGGATCTGCGGCACCTTGAAACGCTGCTGCTCCTGGGCCGGGGCCCCGGACAGCGCCTGGTCCGGGGTCAGCGACGGACGGACCTCGTCCGGCCGCATGACGTTGGTCAGGGGCAGCGGGTGGGAGGTCGGCGGTACGTCTTGGTCGGCGACCTCGGAGACGCGGGCCACCGCGCCGATGATGTCGTCCAGCTGTCCGGCGAAGTGATCCAGCTCTTCGGCCTTCAGCTCCAGACGCGCCAGCCGTGCGAGGTGGGCAACCTCCTCGCGCGTGATGCCAGGCATGCAGCGATCCTCAGGGTGAGTGTGAAGTGTTTTCGGCCCAATCCTATGGCGCCCCCCACACTCGGCGCGAAACGCTTAGCGGTGGCGCGGGCCCCGGCTTTGTGCTTCCTGGGGTTTCGTTACCGGGTGCGGGCCGGTGGGTGGGTTGTGCCCACCCGTTCCTCCCCCAGCTACCGCTGGGAGGTGCCCCCGGGGAACGATTGCCCACAACTGGTTACGTAACCGGCTGATCCGCGTCCTTCTCCGCGGGAGCGGGAGCGGACGTGGACTCCTCACGCCGCCACCCGCTCTCCCCCCGGGCCCGCAGCCACGCCGTCGTCTCCTCCGGCGGCATCGCGGCGGCGACCAGCCACCCCTGCACCGCGTCACAGCCCAGATCCCGCAGCCGCTCCCACGTCTCGTCGTCCTCGACACCCTCCGCCACGACGAGCAGCCCCAGTGAATGCGCGAGATCGACCGTGCAGCGCACGATCTCCGCGTCCTCGTTGTCCACGGCGAGCCGGGCCACGAACGAGCGGTCGATCTTCAGCTCGCTCACCGGCAGCCGCCGCAGATGGACCAGGGACGAATACCCGGTGCCGAAGTCGTCCAGGGACATCTTCACCCCGTGCCCGGTGAGCCCGGCAAGGGTGTCGGCGGCCCGCTGCGGGTCCTCCAGCAGCACGTGCTCCGTTATCTCCAGCTGGAGCGCCCCGGCCGGGACCCCGTGCCGGGCGAGGCGCCCGGCGACGGCTCCGGCGAAGCCGGGGGTGTGCACATCGCGCGGCGAGACGTTGACGGCGACCGGCACCTCGAGACCGTCGGCGCGCCAGCGCGCGACCTGGCCGAGCGCGGTCTCCAGGACGTACTCGGTGAGCCGGGGCATCAGCCCGGAGCTCTCGGCCATGGAGATGAACTCGTCCGGCGGGACCTTCCCCCGGTCCGGGTGCACCCAGCGGACCAGCGCCTCCAGCCCGGCGACATGGCCGTCGAAGCCGACCTTGGGCTGGTAGTGCAGCTCGACGTCGCCCGCGTCCAGGGCGCGGCGCAGATCGCCGAGCAGGCCGAGCCGGTCGGGGGTGTTGCCGTCGCGCCGCGCCTCGTACAGCTCGACGCCGCTGCGGTCCCGCTTCGCCTGGTACATGGCGACGTCCGCGCGGCGCAGCAGCCCCTCGGCGTCGAGCGCGTGGTCGGGGTAGACGGCGACCCCGGCGCTGGCCTCCAGCACCAGGGTCAGCCCGTCCAGGTCGAGCGGGGAGCCGAGGTCGCCGACGAGGACGCGGGCGCTGCGCTGGGCGCTGGTGAGCGAGTCGGTGGTGGGCAGCAGTACGGCGAACTCGTCGCCGCCGAGCCGCGCGACCTCGGCCCCGCGGGGCAGCGCCAGCCGCAGCCGCTCGGCGATCTGGAGCAGCAGCCGGTCGCCCGCCAGGTGGCCGAGGGTGTCGTTGACCGAGCGGAAGCGGTCGAGGTCCAGCAGGACGAGGGCGGTGCGGGCCCCGGCCCGCTCGGCCTCGTCCAGCGCGGTCCAGGTGCGCTCCAGCAGCCACTGGCGGTTGGGCAGCCCGGTGAGCGGGTCGCGCAGCTGCTCCTCGGCCCGCACGCGGGCGATCCACAGCGTGGAGTCGAGGGCGACCAGCGGCACCGCGAACAGCGGGAGCAGCAGCGGGGTGTCCCCGGCGACGACGACGATGAGCGGGGCGATGCCGAGCAGCGCGATGCCGACGAGGGCCTGCCGGAAGAGGGCGGTGCGGGCGACGGTGGGAAGTCCTGCGCCGGGTGGGGCGAGGGAGTACCACAGCAGGGCGCGGGTCACCGTGAGGTAGACGAAGGCGGCGAGGACCGTCTGGGGGATGGCGGAGGCGTGCCAGGTGTCGGTGTGCCAGGGCTGTTCGACGGAGGGGGTGGTGCCGAAGGCGGCGAGGGTGAGGGCGGCCGCGCCGACGCCGAGGATGTCGACCGCGCCGTGCAGGGCCGCCTGCCGCCAGCGGTGCCGTCGGGCGGCGCCGACCAGGACCACCACGGCGAGGCTGACGAGCATGGCGGGCATCCAGCCGTACAGCAGCAGCGCGGCCAGGGTTAACGCGGCGCCCGATCCGGTGCCGCCCCACCAGCGGTCCCGGCCGAGGGCGACCAGATGGCCGACGATGATTCCGGTGAGGACCGCGAGCGACCAGCCCACGGTCCCGTCGGGAAAGAGCGCATGGCCCGCGTCGAGCACTCGGAATACTCCGATGCCGAGTGCGAAAGCGGCCATGGCGACCGCGGCGGCGGGCAACGCGGGCAGCAGAACCCGGCGCAGCCGCGACGCCGGTGCGGCGCTTTCGGTCGGTTTCATACCCGTCCCTCTCACAGCCGGCGGTGCCAGCGCCACGGCAGGCGCACACCTCAACAGTAGGCGGCAGAAGGGCATGGTGGGCGGCGATCGGCAGCGGTTGCCCGAATGCCGCCCGACGATCCATAACCTTCTGGTATGCGCTGTAAGGGTGATGCCCGCTGGCTGTGCCCGGGAAGTGCTCCCAGTCGTATTCCGGCCAGCTTTGCGGGGTCATGGCACCGAAGATGGCCGGACTACTGCGCCGGACGGGTGGTGGGACTACTCCTCGTGAGCGACTTGACTACCCCTCGGACTTCTCCTTGGTCTCCCCTGACTCTCCCTCGGACTCCTCCGGAGGTGTTACGGCGACCTCGCGGGCGGCGTCGGGGCCCTGTTCGAGGAGGACGGCAAATCCGTCGTCATCGAGCACGGGGACCTTCAACTGCATGGCCTTGTCGTACTTCGATCCGGGATTGTCGCCGACGACTACGAAATCAGTCTTTTTCGAAACAGAGCCGGTGACTTTCGCACCACGGTTCTGTAGCGCCTCCTTGGCACCGTCCCGGGTGTGCGATTCCAGCGTGCCCGTGACCACCACGGTCAGCCCCTTGAGCGGCAGCGGGCCCTCGTCCTCGCCCGCCTCCTCCTCCAGCCGCACCCCGGCGCGCCGCCACTTCTCCACGATCTCGCGGTGCCAGTCGACGGCGAACCACTGCTTCACCGAGGCGGCGATGATTCCGCCGACGCCCTCGGTGGCCGCCAGCTCCTCCTCGTCGGCCTCGGCGATCCGGTCCAGCGAACGGAATTCCCGGGCCAGCGCCGCGGCCGCGACCGGGCCGACATGACGGATCGAAAGGCCGGTGATGATCCGGGCCAGCGGGCGCTGCTTGGCGGCCTCGATATTGGCCAGCATCGCCAGGGCGTTCTTCTTCGCCTCGCCCTTCTGGGTGGCGAAGAAGGTGACGACCTTCTCCTCGCCCGACTCCGGATCGCGCTTGGGCAGCCCGCTGTCCGGGTCCACCACATACGACCGGATGGGCAACAGTTGTTCGATCTTCAGATCGAACAGATCGCCCTCGTCCCTCAGCGGCGGCTCGGCGGGCTCCAGCGGCTGGGTGAGGGCGGCCGCGGCGACATAACCGAGGTTCTCGATGTCCAGGGATTTCCGCCCCGCGAGATAGAAAATCCGCTCGCGCAGCTGCGCCGGGCAGGACCGGCTGTTGGGACACCGCAGATCGACATCGCCCTCCTTGGCGGGCTGGAGCGGGGTCCCGCACTCCGGGCACTCGGCGGGCATCACGAATTCGCGCTCGCTGCCGTCCCGCAGATCGGCGACCGGGCCCAGGATCTCCGGAATGACATCGCCCGCTTTACGCAGCACGACGGTGTCACCGATCAGCACACCTTTGGCCTTGACTACGTCCTGGTTGTGCAGTGTCGCGAATTCGACCTCCGAGCCCGCGACTGTGATCGGTTCAACCACCGCATAAGGCGTCACCCGCCCCGTGCGCCCCACACCCACCCGGATGTCGACAAGTTTGGTGTTGACCTCCTCGGGCGGGAACTTCCAGGCGATCGCCCAGCGCGGCGCCCGCGAGGTGGAGCCGAGCCGCCCCTGCAACGGGATCTCGTCCAGCTTGATGACCGCGCCGTCGATCTCGTGCTCCACCGAGTGGCGGTGCTCGCTGTCCCCGTAGTGCGCGATGTACTCCCGCACGCCCTCGATCGAGTCCACCACCTTGAAGTGGGCGGCGGTCGGCAGCCCCCACTCGTGCAGCAGCTCGTACGCCTGCGACAGCCGGTCGATGGCGAAGCCCTCGCGCGCGCCGATCCCGTGGACCACCATGTCCAGCGGACGGCTGGCGGTGACCTTCGGGTCCTTCTGGCGCAGCGAACCCGCCGCCGCGTTCCTCGGGTTGGCGAACGGCGGCTTCTCCGCCTCCACCAGCCGCGCGTTCAGCTCCTCGAACGCCTTGCGGGGCAGGAAGACCTCGCCGCGCACCTCCACCAGCGCCGGGACGCGGTCGCCCGTCAGCCGGTTGGGGATCTTGGCGATGGTGCGCACGTTGGGGGTGATGTCCTCGCCGGTGCGCCCGTCGCCACGGGTCGCGGCGCGGGTCAGCCGCCCGTGCTCATAGGTGAGGTTGACCGCGAGGCCGTCCACCTTCAGCTCGCACAGGAAGTGGTACGCGCCGGTGCCCAGCTCCTTGGCGATGCGGTCGGCCCAGGTCCCGAGCTCGTCGTCGTCGAACGCGTTGTCCAGGCTGAGCATCCGCTCCCGGTGCTCGACCTCGGTGAACTCCGTCTCGTACGCCCCCGCGACCTTCTGGGTGGGCGAATCGGGGGTCCGCAGCTCGGGGTGCTCCTCCTCCAGCGCCTCCAGTCTGCGCAGGAGCCTGTCGAACTCCGCGTCGCTGACGATCGGGGCGTCCTTCACGTAGTACCGGAAGCGGTGCTCCTCGACCTGCTCAGCGAGCTTGGCGTGCTCATCCCGTGCCTCCGTGGGCACCGTCGACTGCTGTTCGCCGGCCACCGTGTCGTCCTCCCAGTCACTCAGGGTTGTCCGCGAGCGATCTCGCCGCCCGGACACAGTGGGCCAGCGCGGCGCGCGCGTACGCGGGCGAAGCGCCCGCGAGCCCGCACGACGGCGTGATCACCACGGACTCCGCGAGAGTCCCCGGTGACAGCCCCAGCCTGCGCCACAGCGTCCTGACACCCCTGACGCTACCGGCAGGGTCCGACAACGGGGTGTCGATGCCGGGGACGGTGCCGACGAACAGCGACGTCCCGCCCTCCACGGCCTCCCCGATCGCCTCCTCCTCACGCTCCGTGAGCAGGGAGAAATCGAACGAGACCCCGCTCGCCCCCGCGCGCCGCAGCAGCCCGAACGGCACGTTCGGCGCGCACGAGTGCACCACCACCGGCGCCTGCGCCGCCGCCACCAGATCCCGCAGCGCGCCCTCCACCACGCTCCGGTCCACCGCGGCGTGGGTGCGGTAGCCGCTGGCGGTGCGGACGGTTCCGGTCAGCACCGCCGTCAGCGACGGCTCGTCCAGCTGGAGCACCACCTCGGCGCCGGGTACCCGGCGGCGCACCTCCGCCAGGTGGGCGCGCACGCCCTCGGCCAGCGAGGCCGTCAGATCGCGACAGGCGCCCGGGTCGCTCAGCGCGACCTCTCCGTTCCGCAGCTCCAGGCCCGCGGCCAGCGTCCACGGCCCGACGGCCGACACCTTGAGCGCCCCGCGGTGGCCCTGGGTGAACTCCTCCAGCGCGTCCAAGTCCTCCCCGAGCCAGGACCGCGCCCGCCGGGTGTCCCGCCCCGGCCGGTCGCTGATCCGCCAGCCGCTCGGCTCCACATGGGCGTACACCTCGACGAGCATCCCGGCGGTCCGCCCGATCATGTCCGCACCGGGCCCCCGTACGGGCAGCTCCGGCAGATACGGCAGCGCCTCCAGCGACCCGGTGACGGTCTTCGCGACCTCGCGCGCGTCGTCCCCGGGCATCGACCCGACCCCGGTCGCGGCCGCCGCGCCCCAGCTGTGCTTGTTGGTCTTCTCGCTCACCCCGAAAGCCTATGGGGTGACGGGCGTCAGCCGCGGGGGCGGACCTGGAGGTCGGTGATCTCCGCGTCGCGCGGGAGGTCGAGGGCGGTGAGGACGGTGGTCGCGACGGTCTCCGGGGCGATCCAGCGCTCCGCGTCGTACTCCTTGCCCTCCTGCTGGTGCACCTTCACCTGCATCGGCGTGGCCGTGCGGCCCGGGTAGACGGTCGTCACCCGCACGCCGTTGCCGCTCTCCTCCCAGCGCAGCGCGTCCGCGAGGGCCTTCAGCCCGTGTTTGCTGGCCGCGTACGCGCCCCACTGGGCGTTGGCGCGCAGGCCCGCGCCGGAGTTGACGAAGATGACGTGGCCCTGCCCCAGCCGGAGCTGCGGCAGGAGCAGCCGGGTCAGCTCGGCGGGTGCGACGAGGTTGGCGGCGAGCTGCCGGTTCCACGCCTTGGGGGTCAGCTCGCCGATCTCGCCGAGGTCGACCACGCCCGCGATGTGCAGCAGCGAGTCGAGCCGGTCGGGCAGCGACTGGTGGCTCAGCGCCCACGACAGCTTCTCCGGGTCCGCCAGGTCACCGACGACCGTACGCGCCCCCGGGANGCTTCTCCGGGTCCGCCAGGTCACCGACGACCGTACGCGCCCCCGGGAACCGCCCGGCCAGCTCCTTCGCCCGCCCGGCGTCCCGCGCCAGCAGCCACAGTTCGTCGCCCCGCTCGGCCAGCCGATCGGCGACCGCCGTGCCGATGCCCGAACCTGCCCCAGTGATCAGATGCGTTCCCATGCCCCCAGCTTGCCGCACCTTCTCCGGCCACAGGGAATCGCGTCAGCGCGCGAGCAGGTCGTCCAGTTCGGCCGCGAACAGCTCGGCGGGGTCGAGGCCCATCCCGTTGAAGTGGCCCGCGAGTTCCAGGGACAGCACGCCGTGCATCCGGGTCCAGAAGGCCAGGGCCCGGCGGAGCGCCGCGGGCGGGGCGGGATGGGGGTCCGCCCACTGGCGGTGCTCTTCGAGGTGGGCGTCGAGCCGTGTCGCGGGGGCGTCCGTCGGAGTTGCGGCAAAGGCGTCGAGCAGGGTCGCCATGATCTCGGACGCAATCGTGGTGACGTCGTCGGGCGCGTGGTAGCCGGGGACGGGCGTGCCGTAGACGAGGAAGTACCGCTGGGGGTCGGCCAGGGCCCAGGCGCGCAGGGCGTGCGCCACCGCGGTCACGTCGGCGCCGGGTTCGGCGGCGGCCTGGACGGTGTCGGCGAGGCTTCGGTATGCGTCCCTGATGAGGGCGGTGATCAGCTCGTCCCGCCCGGCGAAGTACCGGTAGAGCGCGGGGCCGCTCATGCCCATGTGCTTGGCGATCGCGTTGAGGGAGAGCGCGGACGCCCCCGCCGTGGCGATCTGCTCCCACGCGCGCTCCTTGATCTCCGCGCGCACCTGGGCGCGGTAGCGCTCGCGCGGGGTCTGTGCGCCGGGTTCCGCCATGATCTGCCGCCTCCCTGTCCACTACAACTTCAAGCGTGAGTTTGAGGTTATCACGAAGACTATTGACACTCCGATCGGCGTTACGTTAGAACTTCTTACGACAACGAGAGCACATAACCGAAAAGGGAGAGACCTCATGCCGAGCATGCGCCCGTTAGCGTTCGCGATCCCGCTCGCCGTCGCCGCCGCCACCCTCGGAGTGGCCGCCCCGTCCGCCCAGGCCACCCCCGGCGGTTCCTCCACGTGCCGTGGACAAGGCGTCGACCCCGCCGCGCAGATCCGCTACCGGACCGACACCGTGATCAAGGCGCCGCTGAGCACCATCTGGAAGCTCCAGACCGACGTGGAGCGCTGGCCTGCCTGGCAGGCGCCCGTCCTCACCATGAAGCGCCTCGACCCCGGCCCGCTGCGGAAGGGTTCGCAGTTCCGGTGGACCACACCGGCGCAGGCCACCCCCACCACGCCCGAAACCACCCTGACCATCACCTCGACCGTCCGCCAACTCCGGCGCGGCGACTGCATCCTGTGGAAGGGACCCGCGATCGGTGACGGGCTGCGCATCGACGAGGGCGTCCACCTCTGGAAGTTCACGAAGGTCAAGGGCGGCGTGCGCGTCCGCACCGAGGAGACGTGGACCGGCGACCAGGTCGAATCCAACGTCCCCATGGCGACCGAGGCCCTCGGCGCGGGTCTCGAACAGTGGCTACGTGACCTGAAGGCCACCGCCGAGGCGGATCAGACCGCCTCCAGGTAGGTCATCGCCTCCACGCCGTTCTCGGCGAAGTGCACCAACTCGCTGAGCGGGCGCGGCAGGAAGCCTTCCGCTTCCATCCGCTGGAACTGCTGCTTCAGCCCGTCGTAGAACCCCGCCGCGTTCAGCAGCACGACCGGCTTGATGTGCAGCCCGTGCTTCTTCAGCTCCAGGATCTCCGTCGCCTCGTCCAGCGTCCCGGTCCCGCCCACCATGATCACGACCGCGTCGGCCCGGGCGAGGAGCTGCGCCTTGCGCTCGGCGAGATCCTTGGTGACCACCATCTCGTCGGCGCCCTCCCGAGCCTTCGCGGCGAGGAACTCCACCGAGATCCCGACCAGCCGCCCGCCGTGCTCCTGCACCCCGTCGGCCATGACCTTCATCAGCCCGACGTCCGACCCACCCCACACCAGGGTGTGCCCGCCCTTGCCGATCAGCTCGGCGAACTCCCGGGCGGGGGCGGTGTAGCGGTCGTCGAGGTCGGCGGCGGAGCAGAAGACGCAGATGTTCATGGCCGTCACTCTACGAGCCGGGTCGGACACCTGCGTGGCTCCGCGCCACGCGGATCGCGTCGTGCAGCGCCTCGGCGAGGCGGGCGGAGAGGAAGCGGAACTCGCCGATCGGGACTTTGGGGTCGGCGAGCATCGCGCGGGCGTGGGTCAGCAGTTCGTCTCCGGTGGAGAGCTGCATGTCCTCGACCTCGTCCGCCAGGGCGGCCACGGGACCGTCGCCGTCGGTGGACAGATAGCAGGGGCGGCCGTCGGGAGTCGTCCAGGGTAGCAAGCGGAGACCGGTCGTTGGGGTGACTTCGCGTGACATGTGCCTACTGTCACAGGTCGCGTCTAGCCTGGTCACAGAATCGACGTAACCGTGCGTGATGGCGCCACGACGGTGCGATCTGTGCGATGGCGGAGGGGCAGCGTTGACCCAGCGGAAGAAGACGTCACCGGCCGCGAAGGTATTCGGGGCGCAGTCCCGCATGATGCGGGAGAGGCTCGGATGGACGATGAAGGACCTGGAGAAGCGGGTCCCTTACACCGAATCGATGATCGCCAAGGTGGAGCGTGGGGAGCGGGTGCCGAAGCCGCCGTATGTGGTGGCGGTGGATGAGGCGCTGGCCGCGCAGGGGTTACTCATGGAGGCAGCGAAGCTGCTGTGGGAGGACGGGCCACCGGCGTGGACGCAGGAGTATCGGGAGTTGCAGGCCGTGGCGCTGGCCCTGCACGTGTACTCGACCCACTTCCTGCATGGATTGCTCCAGACCGAGTCCTACGCGCGGGCGGTGCTGCATTCCGTACGCCCCAGCCTGGACGAGGAAGAGATCGAGGTCGCTGTCCAGACACGCTTGGCGACGCAGCAACTCTTGCACCGTAAGCCCGCCCCCAGGTTGGCCTTTGTGCTGGAGGAGGCTGTGTTGCGGAAGATGATCGGCGGTACGGAGGTATGGGAGGACCAACTGCGCCACCTGCTGAACTGCGCCGGGCTCCACAACCTTCAGCTCCAAGTCATGCCGAACTCCCGGGAGACCAACGCCGGGATCGAGGGCCCTTTCGTCCTGCTGGAAACCAGGGAGCACCAGACCATCGGCTACGTCGAGGGCCAGGAGGGTAGCTACTTCCTGCCGGACCCTGAAGACGTGAGCGTGCTCAACCACCGCTATGGCACGATCCAGTCGCAAGCCCTGGACCCCGAAGCATCGGTGGCCTTCATCAAGCGCATGTTGGCGGGAGACCAATGAGTAGCGAACTGACTTGGTTCAAGAGCAGCTACAGCGGCGGCCAAGGCGAAGCCTGCGTCGAAGTCGCCGTCGAATGGCGCAAGTCCAGCTACAGCGGCGGTGAAGGCCAGACATGCATCGAGGTCGCCGCGTGCCCTGACGCCGTACACGTCCGCGACTCCAAGGACACCGCGATACCGGCCCTCACCGTCACGCCAGCCGCCTGGTCGGCCTTCATCGGCTTCGCGGCCCGCGCATGCCGTCGATGATGCGGGTCCAACTGTCGGTGCCGTGACCGTCGTCGATGGCTCGGCGGTAGTACTCCTGCACGGCACCCGGGAGTGATGTGTCGACACCGGAGGACTTCGCTGTCGCGTAAATGTGGTCGGCGGTGGCGCCCATCATGATGGCGTTGGCGGCCTCTCCCGGGTGTTCGCCCGCGTCGATGCGCGCTCCGAGCTTCTCGACGCCGTCTGCGTCCATCATGACGGGGATCGCCTTGAACAGCTGCATGACCTCCGGCAGGAACACTTCCGCGGTGATGCCGGCGGAGCCGACGAGAGCTGTCGCGTGCATGAACCCGGCCAGCGTCGTCAGGAAGACGTCGAGATTGGCTTGGTACATCAGCTGGGCACGCCCCGGATCGTCGCCCAGGAACCGCGGCTCGCCGATGTGGGCGAGCGTGGTGCGATGGGCGCCGAAAGCCTCCGCGTCGCCGCTGTAGTACACGTACGACAGATCGGTGCCGACCATGGGCTCGGGCACCATCACCCCGCCCGCCACGAACGACGCTCCGTGCGAGGCCGCCCATGACGCCGCCTCGCGGGTCTTGTCGGGGGTGTCCGAGCTGAGATTGACCAACGTGCGCCCGGCAAGCGATCCCGTCGAGTCGCCGAGCACGTCCCACATGGCCTGATAGTCGGTCAGGCTGAGAATGACGAGCTTGCCGGCAGCCACCGCCTCGGACGGGGTGGCCGCGAGCTTCGCCCCCGCGGCAACGACGTCGTCGGCGCGGCTCCGCGTGCGGTTCCACACCGTGACCGGGTGCCCGGCCGCGATCAAGGTACGGACCATCGCCTGACCCATGGGCCCCAGACCGAGCACGGTGACAGGTGAAAGTGCGGGCATGAACGCATCCCCTCAAGTGTTCGAATATTGCTTGCCCATCACCTTCGCTGCCGCGACGATCACGCGGAAGTACCCACTAAATAGTGGGGTACGCACCCTTTGGTGCGTACCCCTCGCCGAGACGGAGCGAGGAACACTCATGGCACCCCGCAAGGGCCCTTACATCTGTGGAATCGACGCCGCGCTCGATGTCGTCAGCGGCAAATGGAAGGGCCTCGTCCTCTGGGAGTTGCACGACCACGGCACCCGCCGCTACGCCGAGTTGCGCCGTGCGCTGCACGGGGTCAGCGAGAAGATGCTCACGCAGCATCTGCGCCAGATGGAAGAGGACGGCCTCATCAGCCGCAAGGTCTACGCGGAGGTGCCGCCCCGGGTCGAATACTCTCTGACGGAGGCGGGCGCGGCGCTCAACGAAGCGCTGCAGCCGCTGGGTGAGTGGGGCCGTGGCCGGATACGCCGCGACGGGCTCGGCGTCGTCGACGAAGCCGACACGCGAACGCCGACGACCCCTGACCGGATGCCGGGCGCCCGTCGCCCGGTGGCGCGGCGGCAGGTGCCGGCGAGCCGACAGCCGGTGGGGCGGGGACCTACCAAAGAACCCTGGTAGAGAACTCCCACCCACCCGCCCGCCCAACTCATCACCCCATCGGGTGACTTGGGCGCGAATATGCCAAGGGCCAGGTTAGTCTCGCG
>NZ_RIBZ01000285.1:0-12695 GCF_003721215.1 Streptomyces botrytidirepellens | reverse complement strand
GGGGTGCGTCCCCGGCCGCCCGGCCACTCATCGCACTGTCAGCACGGGTAGTTGCTGCCGCCGCGTGGGAGCAGGGTGTCCTTCACCCAGCCGTCCAGTGAGGTGCCATTCTTGCGGAGATGGGTCCAGGTGCCTTCGTTCTGCGTCGTGGTGTAGCAGTGGTAGAAGACTTCGTCGCCGGAGTTGAGCGACCCCACAACGCCACAGGTTGTGCCGGCTGCCGCATGCGGGCCCGAACGAACGTTTACGGCATTGCGAGTGATGGTCTTCGGGTCGCTGCCATCGGGGTCTTGGTTCGACCACGCGTGACTGCAACTCAGGATGCCCTCCGCGTCGGACGTCTGCGCCGTAGCCGCCGTCGGAGCCAGCAGCAGCGCGGTACCGGCCCCCAATGTGGCAGCCAACACGGCCATGCTCTTCGTTATCGACATCTGCGTCTTCTCCTTTGACTCTCGGACCAGTTGCTGTTCCGGCGCGCGGGACGGTCGGCCGTCGCCGAATATCGCGACGCCGGTCGTAAGCCGGGAACCCCACCCGATGGGGGCGGGGCATGCCTTTCAGGTCCCGGCCGCGGTGCGGGCGTCAGGCGACGCCGGCTGCATGGGCAGCCATCCGGGACCTTCCCCCCCCAGGAGCGGTCCCCCGCGCCGCTCACGTCACCGAGTTCAGCGGTCGGCGCATTGTTAGGAAACGCTGTTCCGGCGGCCAAACAATGGCCGGACGCGATGTTTCCGGGCGCGGTCGGGGTGCGTAGCGTTGCCGCCGTCCTGGCGCCGGGGCGGCTGCGGAGGTGGGGGTGTGGCAGGGCGTCGTGAGATGCCGGTGGATCCGGCGAGAGGTCCGGTGCAGCGGTTCGCGTTCGAGCTGCGCACGTTGCGGGCGCAGGCCGGCGGCGTGACCTACCGGTCGCTGGCGCAGCGGGCGGGCTACTCGGTGACCACGTTGTCGCAGGCGGCGGCGGGCGAGCAGCTGCCGACACTGCCGGTGGTCCTGGCCTACGTGCGGGCGTGCGGGGGCGACGTGCCGCAGTGGGAGACCCGGTGGAAGGAGGCGGTGCAGGAGGTCGCCGCTGCCGATGCCGACCCGGACGACGACGGCCAGGTTCCGCCCTACCGGGGCCTGGAGCGGTTCGAAACCAGTGACAGAGGCCGGTTCTTCGGCCGCGACCGGCTCACCGTCGCCCTCCTCGATCTGCTGCAACGCCGGCGATTCGCCGTGGTCTTCGGCCCGTCCGGCAGCGGCAAGTCCTCCCTGCTGCGCGCCGGCCTGATCCCCGCCCTGCAGCACTCCCAAGAGCCAGGTCTCCGCTCCGCCACGATCCGGATCCTGACCCCCGGCAACCGCCCGGCTCGCACGCACGGCCACCTCCTCGCACCGAGTGAGACCAGCCCCGGCACGGACACCTTCGTAATCGTCGATCAGTTCGAGGAAACCTTCACCTTCTGCCAGGACCCGACCGAACGCGCACGGTTCATCGACCTCCTGCTGGCCGCACGGCGCCCCGCAAGCGGCTTGCGGGTGCTACTCGCGGTACGGGCCGACTTCTACGGCCACTGCGCCGAACATCCAGCCCTGGCCGATGCGCTTCGAGACGCCAACCTGCTGGTCGGCCCGATGAGCCCGGCGGAGTTGCGCGAGGCCGTCGTCAAGCCGGCTGCGGCCTGCGGGCTGACCGTGGAGCGCACGCTGACCGCCCGGCTGGTTGAGGAGGTCACCCGCGCACCGGGTGGCCTGCCACTGCTGTCGCATGTGCTGCTGGAGACCTGGCGCCGCCGCCGCGGCAAGACGATGACCACAGCCAGCTATGAGGCGGCCGGCGGCCTGGAGGGCGCGATCGCCAAGACCGCCGAGGAGGTCTATGACCGGTTCACCCAAGGCCAGTCGGCCGCAGCCCGTCGGCTCCTGCTGCGGCTGGTCGCTCCCGGCGACGGCACCCCCGACACCCGTCGGCCCACCGAGCGAGCGGAGCTGCGGGCCACCGGCGGGCAGAGAACCGAGGCCGGCCAGGTGTTGGAGGCACTCGCCCGGGCGCGCCTTCTCACCCTGGACGAGACCAGGGTCGAGCTCGCCCACGAGGTACTGCTGACCGCATGGCCCAGGCTTCACCGGTGGATCGAGGAGGACCGCGAACGCCTGCGCGCGCACCGGCGGCTGACTGAAGCGGCGCACGCCTGGGAGGAACTGGGCCGCGATCCGGGCGCCGTGTACCGGGGAAGCCGGCTCGCCGCTGCCGAAAGCCACTTCAGCGGTGCAGAGCGCCTCGAAGACCTCACCGCCCTGGAGCACGCCTTCCTCACGGCCAGCCTCACCACACGCGACCAGGAAGAACATGCCGCAACCCGCACCACCCGACGCTTGCGCCGACTGAGGGCGGTCCTGTCCGCCGTGGTGGCGCTCGCCCTCGTCGCGGGAATGATCGCCTGGCAGCGGAGCGAGTCCGAGGAGCAGGAGCGACTGCGGACCGAGGCTCGCAGGATCGCGGCGCTGGCCGACAGCCTCCGCGCCACGGACCCGGCTACCGCGATGAGGCTGAGCACCGCTTCCTGGTCCCTGGCCGACCTTCCCGAAACCCGTTCCGCGCTGGTTGGAGCTCTTTCACAGCGAGAGCAGGACGCCTTCACCGATCCCAGCATGGATCCCGCCGCTGTGCGTTACCTCAGCGGAGAAGGCCGCACGCTGGTCAGCGTCGGCGCCAAGCACGTGGTGATGTGGGACGTGCGCACCCACCGGCGGACGGCCGTCCGCCGCGGACTGAGCGGTGATGTCGACAACGCGGGGACGATGAGCCCGAACGCCCGGGCACTCACCGTGCTGCGGGACGACCGGACGCGGCTGTGGGACCTGCCCGGAGGACATGCGGCAAGCCGGCCGCTCCCTGCTTCAGCCGGAGCCGAGTTCGCACCGAGCGGGCGCAGACTCGCCCTCTACCGGACTGAAGGCCCGGACGACGTGATCCAGCTGCGAGACCGGGCAGGCCGCATTCTGATGGAGCGCCGGTTGAAGGCCGCGGCGTACCGAACCGACCGGGCATCCACCACGATCCCGATCGCAGAGTGGAACAAGCAGCGGATGCTGCGGCAGCGCCCCTTCGCCCCGTACCCGTTCCCCGACGCCGTGATGAGCGCGGACGACCGGCTCATGGCGCTGTGCGTGCCCGGGAGAGCTGTGGAGATATGGAACGTTCCCGAACAGCGCAGGCTGCCCGCACCGTGGGCCCCCGACGCGACCGCCGACAACTGCCTGGAGGAAGATTTCCAGTTCACCCCCAACGGCCGACGGCTTGCTCTCCTTACTACCTCGGGGCTCCGGATGTGGGACCTCGCGTCTGGACGGCAACTGCCAACGATCAAGCACACCGGCCTGAGAGAGATCGAATTCAGTGCGGACGGACGATTCCTCGCCGCCTCGACCGCTGACGAGATCCTTCTCTGGCGCATCGGCACGCCCGGCACACCGGTCCTACGCCATGCGCTAACCGGCGAGTCGGCCGGCGAACTGCGGTTGGACCTGGATGAACGCAGGCTCCGCTACCTTGCGGGCAGATCGGGCACCGTGGTGCGTTCGCTCGCACTGGACACCGTTCTCGACCAGCGGTGGAAGAGCGAAGCCGCCGTGGCGGCCGCCTTCAGTCCCGACGGCACCACTCTCGCCACCGCCCACCGGGACGCAGACCGAACTCGGATCCGCGTGCGCCTGACTGACACACGAAGCGGCCGACGCATCGCGGATCTGCCCACCGCCGCCTGCCCCGAACACAGCCACGGCCTCCGCCCCCCGGTGCCGTGCACAGTTCTCCTGGCCTTCAGCCCGGACAACCACACCCTCGCCTACACTCCCACCGACCACTACCTCGTCGATGGGGCCAAGGCCATAACCCGCGTGTCGCTGTGGGACATCCCGGCACACCACTCGAAGCCGTCCTTCAGCCTTGCCCGACCCCAGGATCGGCCTGACGAAATCCTGGGCCAGGTCAACGCCATCACCTTCACCACCGATGCCAGGTCACTGCTGGTCTCCCGCATACCGGACGGCGAAACGGTCAGGGTCTGGGACGTACGGAGCGGCACCATGACCAAGGAGACGGCCGGCATCGGCGGTGAGGTCCTGGCTCCGCATCCCGATGGACACCTACTCGCCACCTCGCACGGCCAGATCCTTGACCTGCGCTCAGGCCAGGTGACCCGGCGTGCCCTCAACCAGGACGACACCACCGCCCTGGCCTACAGCCCCGACGGGAAGTACCTGGCCGCGGGCGACTCCTCCGGGCGGGTCACCCTATGGAACAGCCACGCCGGTCAGCTGCTGGGCGTGTTGTCACCCCCCGCCGCAGCCGGGCTCGAAGACAATTCCGAGAAGATCTCGTCGGTGGCCTTCTCCCACGACGGTCGCACCCTCGCCGCGGCCGACAACAGTGGCGCTCTGCGGCTGTGGGACACCTCCTCCAGCCAACCGATCGGCTCCGCTCTTCCCACCACGGGTGGAGCATTCCTTGCCCTGGCCTTCAGCACCGATGACAAGGTCCTTCATGCGGCGGGTGAACACTTGCCACTGCAGACATTCGCCATCACCCCAGACAAGATCGCCGCTGCCGTGTGCCGACGTGCCGGGGCATTGACACCAGTCGACTGGAAGATCTACATCCGTGACCTGCCCTACCGCCGGACCTGCTGAGACGAAGTCCTCCGACGCCGCCCGTACTTCAGCGGAACCGGATTTCGCGGACCGCATCGAAGACCTCACCACCACCATCACCACGCCCGCATCCTCGCCCTTCTCGGACCGGGTCCTGTTGCCCGCACGGCCCAGCGGTGGGTCCCGCGGATAGACATCATCACCAGGTGGGCGAGTGCACGTTCGCCGTGTCGCGGCTTGCCGACGAGCCTTCGGCCGCGTCAGCATCGGGAAGTTCGCTGTCCGCAACCGTCGCGAGCGAGTTGCCGTTCGGCCGAGGTGCTGATCAACGAGCAACCCAAGCATGCAGCCGAGAACAGGAGAGTGACGATGCCCGACACCTGGGGGGCGAACCACTGGCCGACGCGAACGTCGTACGCAACGGCCCACCGCCTCCTGGCCACCGTTCATGCCCGGCACATGGCTCGCACCTTCGGTCCCGGATCGGTCACAGCGGCCGGTGCAGCGCCCGGGGCGAGCGGCCGGCGATGGCGGCTGCTCGCCCCGGGTGTGGCGGGTTCGGGTCAGGCGTCCAGGCGACGCTTGGCAAGCCAGGCGACGATCTCGGGGTCGTGGTGGTCGAAGAACAGCGAGCTGCCGGTGTCGAGGGTGGCGATCTGGGCCATCTGCTCGTCGGTGAGCTGGAAGTCGAAGATGTCGAAGTTCTCCGCCATGCGCTCGGCGCGCACGGACTTGGGGATGGCGACGACGCCGCGCTGGGTGAGCCAGCGCAGCACGACTTGTGCGACCGACTTGCCGTACCCCTTGCCGATCTCGGCCAGCAGCGGGTTGGTGAACAGGTCGTTCTTGCCTTCGGCGAAGCCGCCCCAGGACTGGATCTGCACCCCGTGTTCGCGCATGAGGTCCTGGTAGCCGGTGCGCTGGAAGAAGGGGTGGGTCTCGATCTGGTTGACGGCCGGGGTGATCTCGTTGTTGACGATCAGGTCGAGTAGGCGGTCGGGGTAGAAGTTGGCGACGCCGATCGCCTTGGCTGCGCCCTCGCGGTTGAGTGCCTCCATGGCGCGCCACTGGCCGTAGACGTCGCCGAAGGGCTGGTGCATCAGGTAGAGGTCGAGGTAGTCCAGGCCCAGCTTGGTCAGGGACGTCTCGAACGCGCGCTTGGTGTTGTCCTCGGCGGGAGCGTCCTGGACCCACAGCTTGGTGGTGACGAACAGGTCCTGGCGGCTGATGCCGCTGGACTTGATGGCGCGACCGACGGCTTCTTCGTTGCCGTAGGCGGCGGCGGTGTCCAGCAGGCGGTAGCCGGCGGCCAGTGCCTCGGAGACGGCGCGCTCGGTGTCCTCGGCGGGGATCTGGTAGACGCCGAAGCCGAGGAGCGGCATCTCGACGCCGTTGTTGAGGGTGATGGTCTGCATGAGCGGGAATGTCCTTCGCGCTGTGCGGGTGAGAGGGGAGGTCAGGGGCGGATGAGAGCCTTGAGGACCTGGCGGTCGGCCATCGCCCGGTAGGCATCCGGCGCCTGGTCGAGGGCGAAGGTCTGGTCGAAGACGCGGCCGGGGGCGATGGTGCCCCCGAGGACGTCGGGCAACAACTGTTCGATGTAGGCGCGGGCGGGGCTGGCGCCGCCCGTCAGGGTGATGTTGCGCATGAACTCGGCCGGCCCGATCGGCCCCTGCTCGTACTGCGGGACGCCCAGGCGGCTCATGGTGCCTCCGTCCCGGCCCGCGCCGAGGGCGGTGTCCAGGGCCTGGCGGGTGCCGACGGCCTCGATCACCTTGTCCACGCCGCCGGTCAGCTCACGGATACGGGCGATGCCCTCCTCGCCGCGGTCGGCGACCACGTCCGTGGCGCCGAACTCGCGGCCGAGAGCGGTGCGGGCTGCGTGACGGCCGGCGAGCACGATCCGCTCGGCGCCGAGCCGCTTGGCGGCGATCACCGCACACAGGCCGACCGCGCCGTCCCCGACCACGAGCACCGCATCGCCGCGGCCGACGCCGGCGGTGACGGCGCCATGGTGGCCGGTGGTCATCACGTCCGACAGGGCCAGCAGCGACGGCAGTAGCGCGGAGTCGGCGGCCACCGGCAGCTTGACCAGGGTGCCGTCCGCATACGGGACGCGGACGGCCTCGCCCTGCCCGCCGTCTACGCCGTCGAAGCCGTACCGGCCGCCGTTGCGACACGAGATGTGCAGGCCCTTGGCGCAGTAGTCGCAGGTGTTGTCGCTGTAGGTGAACGGGGCCACGACCAGGTCCCCGCTCTTCAGGCCGGTCACGTCGGCGCCGGTCTCCTCGATGATGCCGAGGAACTCGTGCCCCATGGGCCGGCCGGTCTCCGTGGCGGGCATCGACGCGTAGGGCCACAGGTCGCTGCCGCACACGCATGCGGCCAGCGTGCGCACCACCGCGTCGGTCGGCTGGACGATCTTCGGGTCGAGCCGGCCCTCGACGCGGACGTCGCCGGCTCCGTACATCACTGCTGCACGCATGAACGGTGTTACTCCAAACGAGGGGCGGGGTGGCGCCACGAGAAGCGCGGCGGGCCCGGGTGGGATCAGCGTTCGAGCATCTGCGCCTGGGCCTCGGTGTGGGTGTCGCCGGCGGCGGGCGGCAGGCTGCTGAGCTGGTCGAGCTGCTCGGCGGTCAGCGTGACGCGGTCGGCGGTGGTGTTCTCCTCGACCCGGCTGACGCGCTTGGTGCCGGGGATCGGGGCGATGTCGTCGCCCTGGGCGAGCAGCCAGGCCAGCGCGACCTGTGCGGGCGTGGCACCGACCTTGGCGGCCAGGGACTTGACCTCGTCGGCGAGCGCGAGGTTGCGCTGGAAGTTCTCGCCCGTGAAGCGCGGGTTGTCGCGGCGGAAGTCGCCTTCGTCGAACTGGTCGGTGGAGCGGACCGTACCGGTCAGGAAGCCGCGTCCGAGCGGGGAGAACGGCACGAGGCCGATGTTCAGCTCCCGCAGGACGGGCAGGACGCGCTCCTCGATTCCGCGGGTCCACAGGGAGTATTCCGACTGCACCGCGGTGACTGGCTGGACGGCGTGCGNTATTCCGACTGCACCGCGGTGACTGGCTGGACGGCGTGCGCGCGGCGGATCGTGTCCGGGCCGGCCTCGGAGAGGCCGAATGCGCGCACCTTGCCCTCGGCGATCAGCTCGGCCACCGCGCCGGCGGTCTCCTCGATCGGCGTGTTCGGATCCACCCGGTGCTGGTAGTACAGGTCGATGTGGTCGGTGCCCAGCCGCTTCAGGGAGCCCTCGACCGCCGTGCGGATGTTGGCCGGGCCGGAGTCCAGGTTCCAGGCGCCGTCGCCGCCGTGGGAGACCAGGCCGAACTTCGTGGCCAGCACCACCTTCTCCCGGCGCCCCTTCAGCGCCCGGCCCAGCAGCTCTTCGTTGGTGTAGGGCCCGTAGATCTCGGCGGTGTCGATGAGCGTGACGCCCAGCTCCAGCGCCCGGTGCACGGTCCTGATCGACTCCGCCTCATCGGTGCCGGAACCGGTGTAGCCGTGGGACATGCCCATCGCGCCGAGCCCGATCCGGGAAACTTCCAGGTCACGCAGGTTGATGTAGCGCATTTCGCTCTCTCCGCATCGTGGCGTCGCCGGCACCCTCGCTCTCGCCCGGCCCGGCAGGTCGTGCCTGCGGATAGCTGCGACGGGGCCGGGGTACCGGCGTCTTGCTCATTCACCTTCGCCTGGATTACGCCGGTGTGGCAGGGCGGGCTCTTCAGGGGTAACGACAGGGCCCCCTCTCACCCGCACGGCAGGTACTGAGCGAGTGAGACTGGAGGCCTCGCATCCGGGAGCGCGCACAGCGAGGGCGGCGAGCTGGGCCGCTACCTGCGCGCCCGCCGCACCCAGACCAGCCCCGACCACGTCGGCCTCACCGTCGGCGCCGGCATCCGCCGCACCCCCGGGCTGCGTCGCGGGGAGCTCGCCACCCTCGCCGGCATCAGCATCGACTACTACGTGCGCCTGGAACGCGGCAAGGAGACCCGCCCCAGCCCCCCCGTCCTCGACGCGCTCGCCCGCGCCCTGCACAGGGACGACCAGGAGCACCAGCACCTGCGCGAGCTCGCCGCCCGGGCCGCCCGCTACACCCCGGAGCCACCGCCCGCTCCCAGCCGCACGGTGCGCCCCCACCTCAGCTGCTGCTGGAATCGCTCCTCCCGAACCCGGCGTACGCCATCAGCCGCAGCATGGACATGCTCGCCTGGAACCCCGCCGGCCTCGCCCTCTGCGCGAGGGCACCGCAACCTGGCCCGCTATCTCTTCCTGCACCCCGCCGCCCGCGACCTTTTTCAAGACTGGGACCGGCAGATCACCGCCTGCGTCGCCCGCCTGCGCGCCATTGCAGGCACCGCCCCCTCGACGCCCCCGACCTGACCAACCTCGTCGGCGAACTCCTCCTCAAAAGCCCCGACTTCGCCGGTCTCTGGGAGCGCTACGAGGGACCGGACGCAAGCCCGCGCACAAGACGTTCCACACCCCCAGGTCGGCATGCTCACCCTCACATCCCAGTCACTGCACGTGGACAGCACCCCCGGTCAGCGCATCGGCGTCTACACCGCCGAGCCAGGGCCCCCGGACCACGACGCCCGGCTCCTACTCGACATGACCGCACTGCCGCTGACGGAACGTCCCGCACCCGCCCCGAAAGCCGGCGATCAGCAGCCGTGAGCCACCACGGCACGGGACCGACGTGCGCCGACCGCATCGAAGACCTCACCACCACGATCACCACGCCCGCATCCTCGCGCCTCTCGGACCGGGCCCCGCTGACCGCACGGCCCCGCAGCGAGTCCCGCCGCCGTGTCGCGGGCTCGCCGAGACCCTCTGACCGCCTCGCATTCCGAAGTCCGCCGTCCGCATCCGCGAGCGACTAGACGACGCCTTCGGCTGACAGAAGAACACGGGTCCGTTCGAGGTCGACGGCGATTATCCGCACCGATATGTCCTGGTCCCCGCGGACAATCTTCGCGAGATCCGCGCCCGGCTCGGTGAGCGGAACGAGCCCTTCGACGCAGTCGGCGATGCGCACGAAAAATCCGATCGACGAAGATTCCCCACCGGTCGGCGCGGTCGAGACCCTTGCCGGGCTCGGCGCGCAGGGACGCGGTCCAGGTAAGAGGTCGCGCGAATAGATGCTCCGCGGAGTGAGGGCATGAGGCATCAGGCGGATGCCTGACCTGGGTGCCCCCTCCCTGGTAGCGTTCGCGGCATGTCTGCTGCCTCGTGCGCGGCCGCTTGCGCCGCAGTGACCAGGACGTCCCGCTAGCGGCGGGACGTTCGACTCACACCCTTCCTGGACGTCCAGCCGCTTCGTGATCAGACCGGAGCGGCACGTTCGTGCTGCTCAGAGCTTCCTCTGAGCAACGGAGCACCTGATGTTCCCAGGCATCCTTTCTTCACGCGGGCACAGCCCGTCCCCTGCACGCGCATGGCTGATGCTGTGCGCGATGTCCATGCTGCAGTTCTTCATCGCGGTCGACGTGACCGTGGTCAACATCGCCCTGCCCTCGATCGGCGCCGACTTCGACATCGACGGGCACACTCTGACCTGGGTCGTGGTCGGGTACACGGTCACCGGTGGCGGAATGCTGATGCTCGGTGGCCGGCTGGGTGACCTGCTCGGGCGGCGGCGCGTGCTGCTGCTCGGCACCGGCCTGTTCGGCGCCGCGTCCCTGTTGGCAGGCCTGACTCCCACGTTTTCCCTGCTGGTGGTCGCGCGTCTGCTGCAAGGCGCCGGTGAGGCCATCGCGCTGCCTGCCGCGATGGCCACCATCGTCCTGATGTTCCCCGAAGGCCCGCGTCGGTCGCGGGCCCTGAGCGTGTGGGCCTCGGTGGCCAGCTGCGGTCTCGTGCTCGGATTCGTCCTGTCCGGACTCATCACGGCCCACCTGGGGTGGCGGTGGATCTTCCTGGTCTCGGTTCCGTTCATCCTGATCGTGCTGCTGGCAGCCGCCTTCCTGGTCGAGGGTGACCGGCCCGTGGCCAAGGACGCCCCGCCGCTGGACCTTCCCGGCGCGCTCCTGCTGACCGCCTGCCCGCTACTGTTCACCTTCGGCGTGGTCGAGGCCGGTGAACCCGGAACACCCGCATGGGTGGCCCCGGGGGCGCTGGCCGGAGCGGCGGCCGCCGGGGCCGGGTTCGTGCGGGTCGAGGCACGCTCGCGTAACCCGCTGCTGCCGCTGCACTTCTTTGCCAACCGAACGCGTGTGGCGGCCAACCTGACCACGATGCTGCTGAGCGGGGGGTTGTCGACCTCGTTCTTGCTGTTCACCTTCTATCTGCAGGACCGGTTGGGCACCGGCCCGCTGGGCGCGGGCCTGACAATGCTGCCCCTGGCGGTCTCGTTGATCGTGTTCTCCATGCTCGTGCCTCGTCTGCTGGGCCGCTGGGGAGCACGCACGTGTGTGCTCGCCGGTATCGGGTTCACCGCGGCCGCGATGGCCGCGATGGCGCTCGTCTCGGCCCTGCAGGCAGGCGGGGCGGCGATGATCCCGGCCATGCTCCTGATCGCGGCCGGGATGGGGTTCGGCATCGTGGGGCTGCAGTACGTCGCGGTCAGCGGCGTCACCGAGGACGACGCCGGGATCGCCTCGGGCGTCCAGCGCGCGGCTGACCAGCTGGGCGGTGCGACCGGGGTGGCAGTCTGCGTCGGGATCGGGTTCGCCCCGACCCTGCACTCCCTCGATCCATTCCTGGCCGCCACCCTGCTGGCCGCCGTGGGGCTCGTGACCGGTGCGGTTGTGGCCTGGCACATGCCCGCGCCGGTTCCCACAGCGGACTTGCAGGGACACGCCGGGTGACCCTCGCCCCGCCGGGGTACGCCACCCCCGCTGCCAGGGCGGCACACCCCGGCGGGACGTGCTGGTCAACGCCCTCCACGGCCGAGCGAAGGTCACGTGCCCGTCCTGCCCTGCTCCATCACTGACCCGTTGTGGAACCAGTTCCAAGCCCTCCTGCCCAAGCGGGAGGCAGCCGCTCATCCGTTGGGCTGCCACCCCGCCCCCGCATCCCCGACAGGGGCGTGTTGGACAAGCTCCTGGCCCGTCTCGTACTCGGAGACACCCACCAGCAGCACGCCGACCACACCTGTTCGGCAACCACGATGAGGCCCGGCGGGATGAGTGGATCGCCGTCGGTGTCTTCGAGCGGCTGCACCAGCTGGCCCTGGAGGCCTACGACGAGGCCATCGGCCTCGACCTCGAGAATCTCGTGGTGGGCAGTCGATCACGGTGCACTCGGACGCCGGCTACGACTCACAGCCCAACCGGGGGCTGTTGGAAGAGCTGGCCCGCGCCGGGCGGATCACCCCGAAGGGGCATTTCGTGCCGATCAACCACACCCACCGGTGGGTGATCGAGCGGACCAACCCCCTGGCACAACCGGGGGTTCAAGGCGTTAGCGATCGTGACTGACCGGCGCGCGGTGGTGCAGGACGCGTGGGTAGCGTCGGCCAGCGCGGTCATCGTGATCCGCAGGCTGCTACGCAGGGCCTGGACGGCCTACCGGTGGGATGCCCGCCCGGGCCGACGGCCCTGACCTACCCGTGCGACCTCTAAGCACGGACAGGCCGATAGACGCGACGGCGGCGGTGAAGGGGTGCTCGGAGCGCAGGCCGATGTCGTGCAGAGCTAGGCGGTTTCGTTTGGATCATCGGGCGGACCGCAGGAGGTGCCGGCGATGTGGAGTCCGGCGAGGTGGATGGCCGCGGTTTTGTCGTAGCGGGTGGCGAGGCCGCGCCACTGCTCCAAGCAGTTGATGCACCGCTCGACGGTGTTGGGTTGCTTGTACGCCTCCCGGTCGAAGGCCGGCGGTCTGCCGCCGGCCGGTCCGCGCCGCATCCGGTTGGCCTGTTGGTCGGCCCGTTCCGGAATCACTGCGCGGACGCCGCGCTTGCGTGGGTGATCGCCCGGACTGTCACCCGGAACGACCGTGACCTCCCGCCTGCCGACTCACACGAAACTGCCTAGGACTTGTCTGTCCGATCATGTGACTGCCTCGTGTCTGAGTCGTTGATATGGGCATGGGGCGGGGTGATCTAACGGATGCGGAGTGGGAACG